>CAYTIV010000038.1:0-13345 GCA_964437895.1 uncultured Methylotenera sp. | reverse complement strand
GATCGTCATGTTTAGCTTTTCAAGAAACTTAAGCGTTGCAGACCCGGCCTTGGCCACAATGATTTCTTCCGAGGTAGAACGTCAGCATCAGCATATCGAGCTGATTGCTTCCGAAAACTACACCAGCCCTGCTGTGATGGAAGCCCAAGGTTCGCAACTGACCAACAAGTATGCTGAAGGTTATCCAGGCAAGCGTTTCTACGGTGGTTGCGAGTTTGTTGACCAAGTTGAGCAATTGGCGATTGACCGCCTCAAAGCGTTGTACGGTGCTGAGTATGCCAACGTGCAACCACACTCTGGCTCACAGGCCAACCAAGCCGTGTATTTTTCTATCCTGAAACCAGGCGATACCGTGATGGGGATGAACCTGGGTCACGGCGGTCATTTGACTCATGGTTCTCCTGCCAACCTGTCAGGCAAGTTGTTCAATATCGTGCCTTACGGCTTGAACGACAAAGAAGAAATTGACTACGACGAGATGGAGCGTATTGCCATCGAGTGCAAGCCAAAATTGCTGATTGGCGGCGCATCTGCCTACGCCTTGCGTTTTGACTGGGCGCGTATGGCGGAAATCGCCAAAAAAGTCGGTGCGTATTTCATGGTCGACATGGCGCATTACTCCGGCCTGATCGCGGCTGGCGTGTATCCTAACCCTGTGCCGCATGCTGACTTTGTGACCTCAACGACGCACAAAACACTGCGTGGTCCACGTGGTGGCATCATCATGGCCAAGGCCGAATTTGAAAAATCATTGAATTCCAACGTGTTCCCCAGCTTGCAGGGTGGCCCATTGATGCACGTGATTGCCGGTAAAGCGACCGCTTTCCTTGAAGCTGCGCAGCCTGAGTTCAAAGTCTACCAAGAGCAAGTGTTGAAAAACGCGAGCACCATGGCCAAAACACTGGCCGCGCGTGGTTTGCGCATCATCTCTGGTCGTACTGAGTCTCACGTATTCTTGGTGGATCTGCGTCCTAAAGGGTTGACGGGTAAAGCCGCAGACGCTTACCTCGGTCAGGCGCACATCACCGTGAACAAGAACGCGATCCCTAACGATCCTGAGAGCCCATTCGTGACTTCAGGCATCCGTATCGGTTCGCCTGCCATCACCACCCGTGGGTTCAAAGAAGCTGAGGCTGAGCAGGTGGCAAACCTGATCGCTGACGTGCTGGATAACCCAGAAAGCGCAGAAGTGATTGCCGCCGTCAAAGCCAAGGTGCATGCCTTGACCGACCGTTTCCCGGTATACGGCCAATAATCGAGGCGACTGGCCTACACCATGAAGTGTCCATTTTGCGGCGCTGACGATACGCAGGTAGTGGATTCCCGCCTAAATGAGGAGGGGAACTCCATCCGCCGGCGCCGTCGTTGCCAAGGCTGTGACAAGCGATTTACCACGTTTGAGACGGCAGAGTTACATCTGCCGCAAGTGGTGAAGCAGAACGGTACGCGCGAAGAGTTTAAACGCGAGAAGCTGCGCGTTTCGTTTACGCGCGCATTGCACAAGCGCCCGGTGCCGACCGAGTATGTAGACAAGGCGCTGGACAGAATCATACAAAAGGTTTTGAGCCTGGGTGTGCGCGAAGTGCCTGCACGCCAGTTGGGCGAAACCGTGATGCAAGAACTGAAACAAATGGACCAGGTGGCCTATATCCGTTTTGCCTCGGTGTACCGAAGCTTTTCGGATGTAGATGATTTTCATAATGCCATCCGTGACCTGGATAATTAACGGATCAACACCACACTCTGAAAGCGGGGCCGCATGAAACTCATCAAGCTGTCTGCGATTGTGCTAGCGGTATTCACAGTCATACTCACTATCGTATTTTTTACCTGGTGGGCGTTTAAGGATGAAGCCGTGTTTGGCAGTGAAAAGTTTGATCAGACGCGCTGGATGCAATTGTCGGGCACTGTGCAAGACGAGTGCAAGCGTGGTGATATGGCCTACGATCTCAAAAATAATATCTTGATCCGCAGTGCCAAAAAAGAAGCTGTGATGGCGTTATTAGGCCGTCCTAGCCTAGAAGATGGCAACGCCCTTGAGTACGACCTAGGCAAATGCATGCATGTCTATCATGCCCTGCGCATTTACTTTGATGCTGATGGGCGTTTGACCCACAGCCAAATCTCCTCACACTAATCAGGCGTACAGCGCTGCTTTTACTGCAGGGCTGGCGGTGCCGCTTTTATAGCGTGCCTTGAAGGCATGCATAAAGTCTGCCAACTGCTCTGCGGCTTCCATTTCTAATCCATTATAAATCGAGGCGCGAATGCCGCCTATGCTGCGGTGTCCGTTCAGGCCTGAAAAGCCAGCCTGTTGTGCGTGTTGCAGGAAGGCTTGCTCGATCTCTGCGTTCGGCAGATTGAAGACCACATTCATATTGGAGCGGTCTGCCACGGCCGCACGGCCACGGTAAAAATCGGCATCATTATCCAGCACCTGATACAGGCAACTGGCCTTGACCTGGTTACGCAGCGCGATTTTTTCCAGCCCGCCAATCTCATGTCGCAACCAGCGGGTGACCAGTAATACGCTGTAAATGGCAAATACCGGTGGTGTGTTGTAGATGGAGTGGGCGTCTGCTTGCGCATGATAGTTGATAAAGCCTGGCAGATCATCCGGCAGGGTGCGCATAAAGTCATCGCGTAGTATGACCAAGGTGACGCCTGCCGGGCCGATGTTTTTCTGGGCGTGGGCGTAAATCATGGCGTAGCGGTTAAACGCGCCTGGCGCAGAAAGCAGGTCTGAGGACATATCACAGATGCGTGGCACATCGTCGCGACCAGGCACCCGGTGAAATTGCAGGCCTTCTACCGTCTCGTTGGAAACATAGTGAAAGTAGGCCGCATCGGCAGATAAGGCCAGTTCCGCATCGCTGGGTAGCCGGCCAAATTGGGCGGACTGGCCGCTCCAGGCCAGGTTGAGCTGTCCTGATTTTTCTGCTTCATGAATGGCTTTTCCGCTCCAGTAGCCGGTATGCAGATAGTCGGCAGAGGCGCCGTTGCGTAGCAGATTCATCGGCAGCATAGAAAACTGTTGGGTCGCGCCGCCCTGCATCATCAACACACGCGTGCTGTCTGGCAGGCCCATCAAAGCACGGATGTTGTCCTCTAGCTCATGCACGACCTGCGCAAACCATTCAGAGCGATGACTAATGCCTAAGATAGACAGGCCGACTTCCGGCACACACAGCATGGCCGTTTGCAGTTGCTTGAGGACGGATTCTGGCAAGGCCCCCGGGCCGCCAGAAAAATTCAGTTGATTGGCATTCATGGTCATCATGCGCTCTCCATTAATGGTTGCGGCAGCAGGCTGTGCAAATAGCCTTCAAACGCGTGTTGCAGTTTGGCGATCTGTGCGGCCTTAAACGGAAACAAGCGGGTCGAATCCATGGCGTGCACCGCCATAATATGGTCAATCTCGAATACCAGCAGCTTGCCATCACGGGTTTCCGCACAATCTATGCAGAGATAATCCAAGGGCAGACGCTGATAAATCCCGGCCAGTGCCGCTTGGTGGCGGGCAGCAAACCCTGCAAACTGCTGCATGAACTGGTCTTCTTCCGCCCGTTTTTCGGCAGAGTCGTACATCCCGGCGTTCACATAATGCACCATCCAGTCACTGGAGATGGCCATGTGGCTGATAAATGGCTGACCGCGCAGCATGGCAATGCGGTATTTACGGAACTGGCCGTCTGCACTGCTGTAATCGACAAAGCGTGAGACAAAGAATTCTGGGCTGTCTACCGACTCCAGATAGTTAGTCAGTTCGGCGGCCTGCGTGATTTTGGCCAGGTCATTGCCCGCCTGCGAACCGACGGGGCGGATGATCAGCGGAAAGCCAGGCAGGGCTGCGCCGGCAACCACCTGGCTGCGCGGCAGCCGCAGGGTCTGTGGCATTTCCAGCCCGGTTACGCCTTGCAGCAGTTGGCTGAGCTGGTCACGATTGACCAGCGGCAATAGCTGCGGCGGGTTAATCACCGGCCGCGTATGCTGCTGTAAGCGCGCTTGTACGGCCAGCAGCAGGGCGCGGTTTTCCGCGCTATCCGACAGGGCGACCATCACCGCATCATGGGGCGGCAGGGGCGTGGGTAATGGTTGATCTACGCTAGCGTAGTAATACAGCAACTCCACAGGGCTGTCTTCCAGCAGGCAGTCTATGGGGGTGTTTTCGGACAGGTCGCCTGCGGTCATGATCATCAGTAAGCGAAACTGTGGCGGCGCAACATTGGCTGGGCGCGTATATAGGCGCTGCAGAGAGAGGGCCTGCTCCTGGATGGCCAGTCCCATGTCGCGCATTTTCAGGCACAAAAAGCCGGTGGCCAGGTTCATCCACAATACGGCATTGTCCTGGTCCGCCTGCGCTTTCATCAACAAGGATTGCGTATGTGCGCGCAAATCGGCGCCACTCAGGCTCATGCGCAAAAAGGGCGCCAGCCCCTGGAATGTGCGGCTGGCATCGGTTTGCGTGAGCAACGTCATCAGGCGTTGCAGGTAATGGCGCTTGCCGCTAGCGCGCGCACTCTGCCAGAAGTCATCACTCTCGAATACTAAAGATGCCCCGGCGTGCAGTTGTAACTGATAGGGCAGGCCAAGCAGTTGCGTATGCACATAGGTGGCAAAACAGGCGGCAAAGTCGGCTTGTGGGTCACGTGCCGCATAGAGGGTGGGGAAGCGCGTGCGTGCCAGATCACGAAACACATCCGGCATGCTGGCTGCGGGGAATGCAGTCTGTGTGCTGGCCGCCATTAAGCGGCGTTGCGGAAAATCCTCTTCCGGCTGTGGCTGTTGTTCCGTCGTCCAGCTTTGGCTGGCAAAACTGCCGCTCAGTTTAGGCAAAGGTAGTGCCCACGTGGCGGGGCAAAGGTCGGTCATTGCGGCCAGTAGGCCCCCTGCTGCATGCAACAATTGCAGGCGCAGAGCGTGCACGGGATCGTCGTCAGGTGATTCAGCGATCTTGACCGAGACCTGCCAGTGCGCGTCGTCGGTGAACTGCGCTTGCGTCGCTCGGCTGGCCCATTCATTAGCGCTCGCGGCATCGAGGATGTCGTGCGCTAAAAATAGCGCAAATCCCAACGGCTGGCCACTTTCCTGGTCTGTTAGTAACTCGGCGCGCCCTGTCACGGGCAGGCCTTGTGCTGCAAAAATCCCCAGCACATACTGGTTGAGTAGCTGCTGTAAGGTTTCTGGCAATGGCGCCAGCGCTGCCGCCAGGGCCTGCTGCCAACGCGCATTGGACGCAGGGCTGCCGGCTAACGCCTGCCCGGCTGCTTGCAGGGCAGTGTCTAGTGCGTGATCGGGAGGGTTGGTGCGTGCTGACAGCGGGAGCGTGTACAGGGGCAGCCAAGCTTGCGGGTCTAAAATCGTAATCATACTTTAGTGTAGCGCTGCCACCCGCGCTGGCTAAGCCCGAAAAAACGAATAAACACCATGGTATTCACCGGTTAAGGCATGGGTACGCCCAGCACGCACAAAAAAACCGCAAGCCGAGGTTTTTTTGTATCATGGCAGTCTATGTCACATACTGCACAAGATATTGAATGGATGACACGGGCCTTGCGGCTCGCGGCACGAGGGTTGTATACCACGACACCGAATCCGCGCGTGGGCTGCGCCATCGTTAGGCAAGGCCAGCTGGTGGGCGAAGGCGCACACCTCAAAGCTGGTGAGCCGCACGCAGAAGTACATGCTCTGCGGGCTGCCGGTGCGTTGGCGCAAGGGGCCACGGCCTATGTGACGCTCGAGCCCTGTAGCCATTTTGGCCGCACGCCGCCTTGTGCCGATGCACTGGTGCAGGCTGGCGTCAGTCGCGTGGTGGTCGCTATGCAAGACCCCAATCCGCTGGTGGCCGGGCAGGGCATTGCCCGCTTGCAGGCACAAGGCATCACCGTTACGGTGGGAGTCTGTGAAGCACAGGCGCAGGCACTCAACCCTGGCTTTGTGTTGCGCATGACCCAGCAACGCCCCTTTGTGCGTCTCAAGCTGGCCGCTAGTTTAGATGGCCGCACCGCGTTGGCGAATGGCGTCAGTCAGTGGATTACGTCGCCGGAAGCGCGTCGAGATGTCCATCATTGGCGCGCCCAGAGCTGTGCGATTGTTACCGGTATAGCAAGTATTGTGAAGGATAATTCATCGCTGACCGTGCGCGATGTGCCCACCACTCGTCAACCCCTGCGTGTGATTCTCGACAGTCATTTGCGTATTCCCGTCGATGCGCGCGCCTTGCAGGATGGCCATGCGCTGGTGGCTTATGCCGAGGGGGATGCTGCCAAACTTGAGGTGTTGCAAGTCATGGGGGTGCGTACTCTGCACGCGCCCAATGCACAGGGGCAGGTTGATATCGCTGCGGTGATGCAGGCCTTGACTGCCCTGCCCTGTAACGAGGTGCTGATTGAGGCTGGTGCGACCTTGAGTGGTGCATTCATGCAACAGGGGCTGGTCGATGAATTATTGCTTTATTACGCCCCTAAGCTCATGGGTGATCAGTCGCGGGGCATGCTGTCATTACCGGCCTGGACGCAGATGACTGATACCCTGTCGTTACAGCTACAAGATGTGCGTCAGTTTGGACAAGACCTGCGTATTCGAGCTACATTGGCGCCTTAAGAAGCATGCTGATAGATACCCATTGCCATCTCGATGCCAGCGAGTTCGATGAAGATCGCGATCGGGTGTGGCAAGCGGCGCAGGCGGCGGGGGTGCGTGCGGTGGTGATTCCTGCGGTGACGCAATCGACCTTTCAACCTATCATGGATTGGTGCCATCGCCACGCGCAAGCTGGGTTTGCGTTGGGCTGGCATCCTATGTATGTCACACAGGCGCCTGAAGATGCGCTACAGCAACTCTCGGCCCAGATTGCGCAGGTGCTGGCTGGCCCGCAGGCGCACCAACTGCTGGCGGTAGGCGAGATCGGCCTGGATTTTTTTGTGACGCGTGCGCACGATGCCCGCCAGCTAGCACTGTTTGAAGGTCAGCTGGACATTGCCCGACAGTGGGATCTGCCAGTTATTTTGCATGTGCGTGGCGCGATAGACACCATCCTCAAAACGCTGCGCAAGTACCGGGTGCGGGGGGGCATTGCCCACGCTTTTAATGGCAGTCCGCAGCAGGCGCAGATGTTTATCGCATTAGGATTTAAATTGGGTTTCGGCGGCGCCATGACCTGGCCACGTGCCCTCAAACTCCGGGCGCTGGCGACGACATTGCCGCTGGAGAGCGTGGTTTTGGAGACGGATGCGCCGGATATTCCCCCGGTTTGGTTGGGGCATCAGGGTAAAAACAGCCCGGCAGAATTAAAAAGCATCGCGCAGGAAATAGCCGCTTTGCGTGGCTTGGAAGTTTCGCAACTCATTGAAATGACTGGTAAAAATTCTGTAGAAATTTTGCCGAAATTAGCGCATTTATGCACATGACTTAAAGTGACACATTAAGAATGTGTCGAAAGTGTTTCAATTGTAGTGGCCGTTCGTAACCCATTGATTTTATTGGATAAAAAAATAGATTAAAAAATGAACTTTCGGAAAAAGTCCTTTTAAATTGGTAAGTTACGGATTTAAGACACAGCAATCCACAAAGTTATCCACAGATTTTGTGGATGGTTTTAATACGGTGTTTGTCCTACAAAAAAGCAAGTGGATTTACAACATTTAATTTTAAAAAAAGCTTCACATCCTCCCTATTTTTATGCGTATACAAGAACAACATTTTCGGGCCCTCTGGGCACAAGCTTCCCATGTGGTATTCATTGATCAGACCCGATTGCCTTTTGAGTTTGTCACGGTGGAGGCGCATACCGTGGCGCACATGTGCCATGCGATACGCAGTATGCAGGTGCGTGGTGCGCCGCTCATTGGCGCAGCCGCGGCTTACGGCGTGGCGCTGGGCATGCAGGTTGGTACCAGTGATGGACATCTTCAGGCCGTGGTCACACAACTGATCGCCACCCGGCCAACAGCGGTGAATCTGGCCTGGGCCGCCAAGCGTATGCAGCAGGCATTGCTGGCGGTGCCGGAGGCAACGCGTGTGGTAACCGCCTGGGCGCTGGCGCAAACCATCGCCGATGAAGATGTCGCACAAAACCTCGCGCTCGGGCAGCATGGCAAAGCGCTGATTGCGGCCAGATCGACGCCGGATCCACAGCAGGTAGTGAATATTTTGACGCATTGCAATGCCGGCTGGCTGGCCACCGTAGATGGCGGAACCGCGTTAGCACCGATTTATGCGGCGCATGATGCCGGTTTGAAGGTACATGTTTGGGTGGATGAGACCCGGCCACGTAACCAGGGCGCCAGTCTGACCGCCTGGGAGCTGGCGCAGCATGGCGTCCCACATACCGTGATCGCTGATAATGCTGGCGGTCACCTGATGCAGCACGGTCAGGTGGATATGGTCATCGTCGGGGCGGACCGCGTCACGCGCAACGGCGACGTCTGCAACAAAATTGGAACTTACCTCAAAGCGCTGGCCGCTTATGATCAAGGCGTGCCGTTCTATGCGGCAGTGCCCAGCCCCACCATAGATTGGCAACTGGCGCGCGGCGCGGATATTGAGATCGAAATGCGTGACAGCGACGAGGTCGCCTATATGCAAGGGCAGGCTGAGGATGGCCGCATACAGCGCATACGCGTCATTCCGCCACAGAGTGCTGCACTCAACCCAGCATTTGATGTGACACCGGCCAGACTGGTCACAGGCATCATTACCGAACGTGGCGTCTACACGCCAGCACAACTCGCCAGCCTGGCGCCTTAAGAGGACAACGATGACGCCTGCAGAACACTTGCTGTTGACGGCCCGCCAAATGGCGGAGACTGGACTCAATCAGGGCACTTCTGGCAATGCGAGCGTGCGGCTAGACGGTGGCTTTCTGATTACGCCTTCTGGCGTACCGGCGGAACAACTGACTCTTGATAGCCTGGTCAGCATGGACAGCCAGGGACAAGCTGAGCCCGGCAAGCGGCCCTCTAGTGAGTGGCGTTTTCATCATGATATTTTGCAGGCGAGACCGGAAGTGAATGCCGTGGTGCATTGCCATAGCATGTTTGCGACCACCATCGCTTGTTTGGGGCGCGACGTGCCGCCTTTTCATTACATGATAGCGGCCGCAGGCGGCGATACTATCCGTTGTGCGCCTTATGCGCTGTTTGGCACGCAGGCCTTATCTGATGTGGCCGTGCTGGCGCTAGAAGGGCGGCTGGCCTGCCTGCTGGCCCACCATGGCATGATCGCTGTCGGCGCCAGTCTGGCCCAGGCTCTCGCGGTGGCCGTGGAGGTGGAGAATCTGTGCGAGCAATACTGGCGCCTGCTGCAACTGGGTGAGCCTCGCCTACTCACGGCGGCGCAGATGCAAGAGGTGCATGCACAGTTTAAAGGCTATGGACAGTGGCGCCGCTAGGCTTAGAGTGTCGCTAGATTTGCAGTGCCGCTAGACTTACAGCCCCGGGGATATTTACAGTGCCGGGTATATGGTCAGCGTGGTCAGGCGTAACAGCCGCGCCGGATCACACAGACACACATCATCTACCATCGCCAAAATGGCCTCCGGCGGTGCATAACATTTGAGCAGCACACCGCCGGAGTCTACGGCGTTCAAGCCTTTGGCATAACGGATGGCCACGCTTTCCGAGGGTGTCCAGCAGAATCCGAGTTGATCCTGATCGAATAAAAACCAGCTCTCGCCGCGATAGAGTGTCTTGCCTTCGCCCACGTAGCCTGGCAAGGCATGCCGCAGCACCTGCAAAATCAGTGCGTCGTCTTTGATTCTGGCGCGCAAGTCGCCCCCGTAGCGGGCCCACAAGGCGGCAATGGCTGACTTTTGATAGGCGGCCTCTTCTCGCTGTTTGGTCAAGTAGGCAAAGGTATCGCGCCAGAGCGTGGCGTCAGTGTGGTTGCTGTATTGCCCTAGGCAAAACTGTTTGGCCAGGGTTTGTGTGGTCGGCTTCATAGGCGCTAGGTAAGGCTACAATTCTGGTGAGGGCTGGCGGGCTAGGGGTTGGCAGCTAGGGGTTGGCGCACCCAGGCCTGATCGATCAGTCGCTCCTGCGGCTGAAATTGCTGTTTATAGGCCATTTTCTGGCTGTCGGCAATCCAGTAGCCCAAATACACATAGGGCAGGCCCAGTTGTCTGGCCCAGGCGATTTGCCACAAGATGCTGAAGGTGCCGTAGCTGGCGCGGTCATCGGGGTCGTAAAACGTGTATACCGCAGACAGTCCGTCTAACACAATATCGATAACGCTGACCATTTTCAGTGTGCCTTGGCCATCTCTGAACTCGACCATGATGCTGTCTACATTGCTCTGGCAGAGAAACTGCTGGTATTGCCCGGCATCATCCGGCGCGTCGCCAAGCGCATCGTTGCCGACCGGGTGGCGTTGCCGTTGATAGGCTTGATACAAGGCGAAGTGCGATTCATGGTAGGCGGCTTCCACGATGGAAACCTGCAGGTCTGCATGTTTTTTGAGTGCACGTTGCTGGCTGCGCGTCGCGGTGAACTCCGTCACCGGCAGGCGCACTGAGATGCAGGCGCTGCAGTGCTCGCAGTGCGGGCGGTAGGCAAACTTGCCACTGCGTCTGAACCCTTGCTGTATCAGTTCGCTGTACACCACGCCATCGACCAAGTTCTGTGGCGTAGCGATCAGGCTCTGTGCCAGTTTTTTTGGCAAGTAGCCGCATGGATAAGCCGTCGTCACATAAAACTGCAATTTTTGCAGCGGCACATCGTTAGGAAGCGTCATGGTGCACCCACTCGTTCAAAAGCGCGATAAAGCGGTCTCTGGGAATCTCATAGGCCCCGAAGCTAGCCAGCAACGGGGTATGCATCTGACAATCAATCATACCGACTTGTTGCGTGTTTAACCATTGCACCAGGTGGGCAAAGGCCACTTTAGAGGCGTTGCTGACTTGATGAAACATACTTTCGCCATAAAACATGCGTCCGATTTTTATGCCGTAACAGCCGCCCACGAGCCTGCCATGCTGCCAGGCCTCTGCGCTGTAGGCAAAGCCCATGTGGTGCAGTTGCGTGTAGGCCATGATCATGTCCTCGGTAATCCAGGTACCGGGTTGACCGGGGCGCGGTGTGGCGGCACAAGCCCGGATGACGGCCTCAAAATCGCTGTTGAGCCGCAACTCGAAAAGGTGTTGCTGCATGACCTTGCGTAGCGAGCGACTGATGGTCAGCTCATGCGGAAACAATACCATGCGCGGATCTGGACTCCACCACAGTACCGGCTCTCCCGGACTGAACCATGGAAATATACCTTGTCTATAGGCGGCCAGCAGGCGCTGTGGGCTCAGGTCGCCACCCACGGCAATCAGCCCGTTGGGCTCGGTCAGCGCCTGTTTGAGCGGCGGAAAAGGTGTGTCAGGCTGCAGTATCAGTACGGGGCCGCCTGGCAGCGGGATATATTGGTCACTCATGACACATCAGGCAAAGTGGTAAGGGTCGTGCTGGCTGGTCCAGGCTATCACCTTGTCGCCCGCCATGCCACGCGCAATGCCAAAGCCTTGGGCGTAGTCACAGCCAAGCGCGGCCAGAATGCTGGCCTGCTCAGCCTGTTCTACGCCCTCGGCCACCACTTTGCGTCCAAACTCGCGACAGAGGGTGACCACGCCGCGAATCACCGCCATGTCTTCCTGATTGCTCAGCATGTTGTGCACGAACGACTGATCGATTTTGATGATATTGACCGGCAAGCGGCGCAAATAAATCAGCGAGGAGTAGCCGGAGCCAAAGTCATCAATCGAGAAGCCGACCCCCAGCGCCTTGCATTGCTCAATGACTTGGTTGACGCGGGTAAAGTCGCTGATGGCGGCACTTTCGGTGATTTCGATATGGATTTGCTGCGGGCGAATACTGGGGTGTTGTGTAAACAAGTCGGCCAGTTGTTCAGCAAAGTGCTTGTGCATCAAGTGCTGGGCGGCGATGTTGACTGAAACCTGCGTCTCTAAACCTTGCACCTGCCATTCCGTGAGCTGGCGCAGGCTTTCTGCCAGTACCCATTGCCCGATATCGATAATCAGGCTGGTATGTTCGGCTGCACTCAGAAAATCATGCGGATGCAATAGCCCGCGTTGCGGATGTTGCCAGCGCAGCAAGGCTTCAAAGCAGAACAGTTTGCCGGTTTGCATACAGACCTGGGGTTGATAAACCAGGCGCATCTGCTGGTGCAACAGGCCTTGCTGCAAGTCCTTGAGCAATACTTGCTGCTGTTGTGACTGTTGTGCAGATGCCAGGTCAAACAAATGATATTGATGTCCGCCATGCGTCTTGGCATGGTACATGGCATGATCTGCATGGCGCAGCAAGGTATCCGGCGGATTCTGGTCTATCGGATACAGGGTGTAGCCGATACTGGCCGAGATGGAGAACTTGAACTTGTCGATGTTAAACGGTTTTTCAATCGCGCTGAGCAGTTTTTTAAGCTGGCGCGTGGTTTCGGTCTGGGTGTGATGGCCACATAGCAGCATGGCAAACTCGTCGCCGCCCAGACGCGCCAGTGTATCCTGTGGTTGCAACAGGCCGTTCAGGCGACTTGCCAGCTGTTTGAGTAGTTTGTCACCATACTCGTGGCCGTACTGATCATTCACAATCTTAAAGTCGTCTAGATCCAGATAGCAAATGGCGACCAGCGTATGCTGACGTTCAGCTTCCAGCAGGGCCTGTTGCAAGCGGCTGGAGAACAGCACGCGGTTAGGCAGTTGAGTCAGCACATCATGATAAGCCAGATGTTCCAGCATGTTCTGCTGTTCTTTGGCGCGGGTGATGTCTGAAAACAGGCCGACATAATGCTGAAAAAGGCCTTCCTGATTTTTGACCGGAGACAGCTCCAGCTCGGCTAGATACTCATGGCCCTGTGCATGCCGACACCAGACTTCACCTCGCCACTCATTGTAGTCATTGGCTTCGGCATTTAATGTCTCGAAAAATGCCGGGTGTTGACTGGCGATGCCCACTGCCGACGGCGACAAGCCGATGGCCGCGCTAGGCGGAAAGCCGGTAATCACGCTGAATGACGGGTTGCATTGCAAAATGATGCCCTGATTATCGGTGATGAAGATGGCATCGTGGGCGTGGTCAAACACGCTGGAGGAGACTTGCAAACGATCGTGGCTGGCTTGAATCTGCGACACCATCTCTCGTAGCCGGCTACGCATTTTGAGCATGTTGGCAATCAAGCTGTGCGGTTTTGCTGTCACCTGGTCTTCGGCAAAGTCACCACTTTCAATGCGCATCAGTAACTGCCTCGCGGTTTCCGGGTCGCCGCCCAGTGGATTTAACACAAAGCGCTGCAGGCCGCTGACAATCGCTATGACGATCACCAGCGTGAGTACCAGCGTAATCATCAT
>CAYTIV010000037.1:0-13519 GCA_964437895.1 uncultured Methylotenera sp. | reverse complement strand
GAACCGATACCACCGGATGGCATCTTGAAGTTCCACAGCTCTTTACCGTCTTTGTTATCCAGGGCTTTCAGATAACCGTCCAGCGTGGCGTACCAGACCAAGCCGCCTTTGGTGTACAGCGTACCGCCCCAAGCGGCAAACTTCTCCCACTTGGTCCATTTGGCTTTACCTGTGGTCAGATCAAATGCGCGAATCTGACCCATCTCTTTTTTGCTTGGGCCGTTAGGGCCAGGGTACATGGCCAGCGTGGCGCCCACGAAGAACTGACCCGCACGGTATGGCAGCATAAACGGCTCCCAGTCCATACAAATGTGGTTCAGGCCTGCATACAGAGTACGGCTTTCAGGATCGTAGGAATCGACGCCCTGGTTGTGGAAGCCCATTGCAGATGGGCAGATGTTGGTGCCTTTGTGGTCCATGCGTGTCGCAAACTCAGGGTCACGCACCGGCGTACCGGTTTTCAGGTCCACTTTCTTAAACACATTCACCGCTGGATCCACCTTCTCGGCCACCACCAAACTACCGTTCTCACGGTTCAGGGTGTAGAGAATCCCGTTACGGTCAATATGGCTCAGCAACGGCGTCATCTTGCCGTCGACGGGCTGATCGGTCAGCACCATCTGGTTCACACCAGCAAAGTCCCACTCATCATGCGGAGTCTTTTGATACCCCCACTTCGCCATCCCCGTATCCAGATCACGGCCCCAGATAGTCATGGTCCACTTGTTGTCGCCTGGACGCATGGTTTCGTTCCATGGCGCCGGGTTACCTGAACCGTAGTAGAACAGGTTCAATTTAGGATCGTAGGCATACCAGCCCCAGTTGGTACCGCCACCAATTTTCCAAGCATCACCTTCCCAGGTTTTGGTGCCCAGGCCGAATTGACCATAGTGCGGATTGTCTTTGTTGAAATCCTTGGCCAGACGGATGGAATCATCAGAACCCGTGGCAAAAGCACGCCACTTCAGCTCGCCTGTTTTGAGGTCAAAAGCGTTGACGGCACCGCGCACACCCAGTTCAGCCCCTGAGCAGCCGATCAATACTGTGTCCTTGGCGACAAAAGGCGCCTGGGTCAGCGTCTGGCCCACTTTAGGATCACAGACTTCGACCTCCCAGTTGATCTTGCCGGACTTAGCATCCAGTGCCAGCAAATGACCATTGGCCTGCTTTTTCACAATCTGGCCAGCCCCGTATGCCAGGCCGCGGTCTACCACGTCGCAACACATCACGGCTTTGGTCGAGGCATCCTGCTTAGGCTTATGCTGCCAGACGATCTTGCCTGGGTCGTTCAGGTTGAGCGCATAGGTGTTGTTTGGAAATGCGGAGTGGATGTACATCATGTCACCAATGACCAATGGTGCACCTTCGTGACCATTGAGCACACCGGTAGAGAATGACCAGGCCGCCTTGACGTTTTTAACGTTGGATTTGTTAATCTGGCTGAGCGGACTATTGTGTTGGCTGAAATAGCCCCCCGTGGCCACCGGCCAAGCGCCTGCGGTATTCAGCGCCTTGTCTAGGTCGGCATCGGCAAAGGCCATGCCGGACACACTGGCAAACAGGCCTCCCACCAGAGCACCCACCAGGGCGCGTGTTGAATTGTTCTTCATAGGTTCTCCTAATCACTTAAGAATGAGTTTCACGTGGTGTTGCTGACATCCCCCCGAATGCCGAACTTCACGACCGAAATTGTTAATAATTTGTAACATTGGCAATAGATGAAAGATTCCCTATGATGAATTCAAGATTTCATTGCGACCGACCAGCCAACAACGGGAATCTTTCACGGGGCAGAAGCCGGGGATGTGCTCTATAGTGCGCGGGTCTGCCAATACAGCGTGGTTCTGGCAGATACGGATATTAGGTATGTATATGTATTCATCTCTTCGGTCTAAACCTGTGATGGTTGTATTTCATAAACTTGGCAAATTGAGTGCCGCAGGACAGGACACGCTCGTGGTCATCACGGGCGTGGTGTTGGCCTATGCCTGCTCATTACAGTTCAACCTCTCGGAGCGGATTAACCAGTGGCTGGCCAGTTATGAATATGTGCAACTGGACGAGATTCCACTGACACTGTTTGTATGTGCCCTATTAAGCCTCTGGTTCAGCCAGCGACGCATGCGCGAAAGCCATGCCGAAGTGGCTAGACGCAGGCTGACAGAGCAACAACTGACCTCCAGCCGCCATCTCTATAAAACACTGTTCGACGGCGACCTGACCGGTAATGTGGTACTGGATACACAGGGCAATATCGGCATGCACAACGGTGCGTTCGAACGCATTTGCCGCCCACTGCAGCATGATAAAAACGCCCAAGGACTGTTTGCCTTTGACTGGCCAAGCTTTGTCAACAAACTGGCTCGCCAGCACGAAATCAACTTCAGTAAGTTACAGATCCGTCGGCCAGATGGCCTGCCATGTTATGTGAGTGCACGCTTTATTTATCTGCCTGCTGGTAACGAACATCCGGAACAGATTCATGGCTACTTGGTGGATACCACCGAACAGTGTCTGGTCGAAATGGATCTCGCACGCACGCTGAAAGAAAACCGCATACTGGCACGGCATGCGATGCAGGTGCAGGAACAAGAACGCAAATACATCGCCAGCGAGATTCATGACGAAACCGGACAGTATCTGACAGCCATACGCATGGATGCTCTGGCGCTGCAAAAATGCACCGCTGACCAGTCACACATCATCGCCGTCCGTATCGCATCTAATACCCAGCATGTCCAGCAGTCGATTCGCGCCCTGATCAAACACCTGCGCCCCCCCGCACTGGACTCCCTAGGGCTGGCCGGTGCGCTAGAACGTCTGGTCAACGACTGGAAAAAGATAAACCCGCAAGTCGAGTGTCACCTGAAACTGGACACCGGTGAATCGCCACTGCACGAAGATGTCAATATCGTCGCCTTTCGCGTGGTGCAGGAGGCGCTGACCAATATCACCCGCCACGCCGCCGCCAGCGAAGTCTGGATCGATGTGCAAGCCATCACGCGACGCACAGGCCAAGTACTGAAAATCGAAGTGCGTGATAACGGCAAAGGGATGGATACCAGCCTTGCTACCGAAGGTGTAGGCCTAGTCGGGATGCGTGAGCGCATAGAGTCACTCAAAGGCAGCTTCAAGCTGATGAGCGGCGTACAGGCCGGCACCCTGATCACAGGGCTACTCCCCCTGCCCCTCGTGCCTACAACCAACACTGTTTTATCACCTTTATCAGACCAGGGAGTCTAAGATCATGCGCGTGTTTAATTGGGGGCTGATTGCCTGCCTCGCTTATCCCATTATCCTGCCAGCCGCAGAGCTGCTCACCGAAGAGCAGCCTTTCATTCAGACCTATAGTGGCAAAACGCGACAGTTTGTTGAAGCGCAACTGGGCAAGCCCGTGAGAAAAGAACAGGCGGTCAAGCCACACAATGCGGACCAGATTCTGCAATCAAAACAACAGCAAACCGTCGGCGTCGGCGAGCAGATTGAAATGTGGTATTACAGGGGCAAGATTCAGTACGCCAGCCATAAATATTTCAATACAGCAGAACTGACATTTGCCAACGACAAATGCGTGAACATCACGTTTGCCAATCAAAAATAAGCGGGGCGCATGATGGCCAAAGTAATGATTGCCGACGATCACGCCATGCTCAGGCAAGGGCTGCGTACGCTGTTGGAGCAGGCACAGCATCAGGTCATGCCCGACGCCCTCACGGGTGAAGAAGCCTGCCTGCTGGTTGAAAAACATCACCCGGAACTGCTGATTCTCGACCTCGACATGCCAGGCATTGGTGGCCTAGAGACGCTCAAGCGCATTTTGCACCGCAAGCCACAGATGCGCGTGCTGATTTTCAGCATGCATGATGACTGCATTTACGCCACACGCGCCATTCAGGCAGGCGCGCGCGGCTACGTCACCAAGACGGAACCCCCCGAAATCGTACTTGAAGCGGTACAAAAAATCCTCAAAGGCGGGCGCTACATCAATAATGAGCTGGCGCAAAACCTCTCGATATATCACCTCGAAAGCCAGGAAAACCCGATTCAGAAGCTGTCACCCCGCGAGTTCGAGGTGTTCAGACGTATTGCGCAGGGAGAGGCACTGGCCGTCATCGCGAAGGGGATGCACATCGGTTATAAAACCGTTGCCAATATCCAAACCAGTGTCAGGCAAAAGCTGGGGGTAGAAACCACCGGGCAGCTGGTACATATTGCCGTGCGCTTTGGCGTGTTAAAAGGGCTGTAGCGCGGAGGCCATATGATCATCGTCATCGCACGCAAAGAACTGCGCAGCCTGTTTGCCACTCCCCTGGGCTGGTGGGTACTGGCGATCGTACAGGCCGTGACCGGCACCTACTACGCGCTCAGTTTTAACCAATATTTTGAAATGATGCAGAGTGCGCAATGGCAGGTGCAGCGCATCGGTCTCACCCAATTTATGGCAGAAGGGGTATTCGGCGTCGCCGCGATACTGATGTTATGCGTCGTTCCGCTGGTGACCATGAAACTGGTCAGCGATGAGCGCAAGCAGCAAACCCTGGTGCTGCTGATGAGTGCACCGCTAGAGATGCGGGACATCATCCTAGGCAAACTGGTGGGCATCATGGCTTATTTGAGCCTACTCATCCTGAGTATGACGCTGATGATCGCCCTGCTGATGCCATGGGCTGAAATTGATGTGCCCTATTTGCTGACGCACGCATTGGGGCTGTGGCTGCTGGTACTGGCGAGCGCGGCACTTGGGCTGTATTGTTCTTGCCTGACGGTGCAACCGGTACTGGCCGCGTTTTGCAGTCTGACCACGTTGACGCTCTGCCTGTTGCTGGACAAGTTTTTTGCAGAGGATCAGCAGGCGGCCTTTCATCACCTGTCGCTGATGCAACATTATCGGCAGTTTGCACTCGGCATGCTCAATAGTTTCGATGTGCTGTTTTTTGGGCTGTTTACCGCATTTTTTGTGCTGCTTTCCATCCGCCAACTACAGGCACAAAGACGCTATGGCTAACACGACACGCACCGTCCTCATGCAGCGCCTGACCCATGGCTGGCATCATCCGCTGACCCTCCCTGCACTGTTGCTGCTGGCGCTCAGCATGGGTATGCTGGGCTGGAAATACAACGTGATGTCAGACCATACCCACAACCATCGCAACACCCTCTCTGCGGACAGCCTAGCCGCTTTGCAGGCGTTACCAGCGCCGATCGAGATCACGGCGTTTTGTAGCAATACGCCGTTCAAGGGGCGCTATTTCCGTAAAGCGATTACCAGTCTGGTACAACGTTATCAGTCACATCATCCGGCCCTGCACTTGCAGTTTGTCGACCCTAGCCACGAGCCGACTCGCGCACGCACGCTGGGCATACAGAAAGAGGGCGAGCTCATCATCGCTTATCGCGGCCAACAAAAACGCCTTTATCTGCCCTACACCGAAGAGGCGCTGACTAATCTGTTACTGCAGTTGCAACATGGTGACCGCACGCCGCTACGCTGGGTCTCAGCCCCAGGCGCAGCCGCACTGACAGACAGCAGCGCGTCAGGGGCCAGCCACCTGGCCGAAGCCATGCAGACAGCCGGCTTAGCCATCACAGCGAGTCGCCTGCCGCAAGCAGGCGTTAAAGACAGTGGGGCGGGGTCAACGCTGGTACTGGCGGGCGGCAAACAGGCTTACAGCCCGCAGCAGGTGCAGTCTATCCAGCAACATGTTCGCAATGGCGGCAATCTGATCTGGCTGGTCGACACGCCTACCCAGCAAGGCCTGCAAGCACTGGCAGACACACTACAAATCAGCGTCAGTCCCGGCATCATCATCGATCCAGCCAACCGCCAGTTTGAACTGCCCCTGCATGCACTGAACAGCCTGCATTACTCTGGCCTGGGCCCGACACAAGGGTTTGCACTACGCACCTTTTTTGATGCCGCACATGCCCTGAAGCGGTCAGCAACCGCGCAAGATGGCTGGCGCACACTGCCGCTGGTGGCGGCCGCCCCGCAAGGCTGGGTCAGCCAGCATCAGAGCCTCCCGCCACCTTCCACGGCAATGACCTTTAACCCGCTGACCGATATTGCCGGGCCAGCAACGGTCGCATTGGCCCTAGAACGGGCACGCGCCGATCACGGAATGCAACGCGTCATGATCATCGGCAGTGCCTCTTTTTTTAACAATACTCAAATCAGCAAAGGCGGTAATCTCGCCTTTAGCCTGCAGAGCCTGCAATGGGTTGCAAACAGTGCGCCCGCCTTATCATTGCCCCAGCCCCCCCTCAGAGACACCGTCGTGCTGCTCCCAGAGCAACGCACCTGGCTACTGTTGCTCTTCAATGGCTTTCAGTTCGGGCTGCCGCTGTTCTTGGCAGCCGTAGGCACGCTGATATGGGTTCAGCGTCGCCAGCGCTAAGCTGGTGCAGTTAAACACCTGACTTGCCCCCATCCATACATCCAACATGCCGCATGTCATTACCCGTTAAGAAGGTTTAATTCCTTTTATATTGCTCAATATCAATCATCGTCATGTCAGTTATATTAATATGTGAATAGATTTTCACACGCGACAACCCCTCCCTCTTTTTACCGACACGATCACGCCGACTTGCAATACTGATGAAAGCCTTTTATTTTTTTGCGTGGTGTTTTTCAATACTCGTCCAAACCGCACTTGCCGAAACGGCAACGCCGCCCGTCAACGCCCCGCACGCCCCCCTGGCAAAGCTCACAGTAGGCATTGTTGATCAGGATATTTTCCCCTATTTATTCCAAGCCAATCCCGGTGAACGGGCAGGTTACAGCAAAGACTGGTGGCAGGCCTGGTCACAGGCGAACGCGACGCCGGTCACCTTGACCTACCTGTCAGAAGCGTCCGCCCGTAAAGCCCTACTTTCAGGCAACATTGATTTGATTGACTTGGGCGTCGCCCCCGTAGAGGACGCTCGCTTGAGTGCCCATGCGCACAAAGAGTTAGTCATTGCGCTGTATGCGTTTGAAAAAGCACCGCAGCCTCATGCGTTGAAAGACCAGCGCATAGGCATCAAGGCAGGGGATCTTTGCACCGCCCCCGTCTACGCCAGCAGCCCCAAAGTCACGGCGTTTGATGACTACATTTCACTCATCAATGGCTTGGTCTCCAACCATGTCGATGCCATTTGCATGGACAGTGCCCGTGCCGCCAATCTGGTGAGCAAACTGCATATTGAACAGGCCCTGTTGGCCTCTGCGCCTATCCAACAGCTGAAATTGCACCGTATTTACCGCAAGGACCATCCAGACCTGCAGCACCATGTCGAAAATGGCGCATTGTTGATTCCAGCACCCACGCTGGAAGCGCTTAACCGCCAATGGTTCGGGGCGAAAAAGCTGGAGGATTTAAGCTACCCGCTTTCCGTACGCATACTGCTGGGGGTATTTGCGGCGTTTATCGTGGGCATGCTCACTATTTTTGTACTCAAATCGAAAATCCATCGGGCAACAAATGCGCTCAAACTCGCTTTAAAAAGAACAGAAGAGGACTTTGAAAAGCTTGAAGAGAGCCATGCCTATGTGCACAACATCATCAATGCCGTGCCTGATTTGATTTTTGAAATCAGCGCTAACAAAGAAAAAATACGCATGATTAATGCCCCAGCCAAGCTGGATTTTTCATTGCAAGCCTTTGCTGTGGGCATGGAAAAAGCCTTGCGCGAAAAACAAGGATTTTTCAAAAGTATTGTTGAACGCGCCACCGCCAATGGGATGCACAAGATTCAGCATCTGGTCGTCAACGTCGACCATGCACCCTTCTCGTTTGAAATGGCCTTTGTCAGAAAAGACAATCTCAAAGACCTGTTTCCTATCATCGTATTTGCTCGCGATGTCACGCAAAAGCGCATCGCCGACCTAGAGCAAAAATTAAGTGCCTCTTTTTTCAGTAACTCGCATGAAGCCATGTGTATTACCAGCCCCACCGGCGAGGTCATCAAGGTGAATCAGGCCTTTACTACCATCACCGGGTACACGGCCGAAGAGATCGTTGGTCAAAATATACATCTGTTGAACTCGGGCAAGCACGACAAAAAGTTCTTTCAAGACTTATGGTCATGGCTAGAAACCACGGGCAGTTGGCACGGCGAGATCTGGAACAAGAAAAAGAACGGCGATTTTTATCTGGAATGGCTGACGATATCCACCATCTATGATGAGCAAGGCGCAGCACAATACCGCACGGCGATCTTCATCGATATCACTGAAATGCGGCAAGCCGAGCAAAAGCTCTACCATCAGGCCAACTTTGATCCGGTCACGGGCTTGCCTAACCGTGTGAATTTTAATGAGACGATTGAAACACGCATTATCGAAGCCGCCTCCCAACACAGCAAGTTCTGTCTTTATTTTATTGACCTCGACCACTTCAAAGTAATTAATGACACCATGGGGCATGCCTTTGGCGACTTGCTCCTGCAAGAACTCTCAAAACGCATTGCCAAAACCATCACCCCGGTCAAACTGTATCGTTTTGGCGGGGATGAGTTTCTGTTTTTGAGCGCATATATTGATGATGACTTTCATCAGCAAATCGCGCAGAAAATTCTGGATGAGCTGAAAGTGCCATTCATGCTTAAGGGTGAAAAAACCTATATTTCCGTCAGCATGGGCATCTCTTATTTCCCAGACCATGGCAAATCCTCTTCGGCGTTGATCAAACATGCAGACCAGGCCCTGTATGCCGCTAAAAATCTGGGCCGCAATCAGTATGTGATCTTTAATGAAGAGTTTCAGAATAAGGCGCAAAAAAGAAAAGCGCTGCTCAACGACCTGCGACACGCCTGTGATGGCATGGATCAGTTTGAGCTGCATTACCAACCCATCATCTGCATGCAGACCCAGTCCACGATCAAAGCCGAGGCCCTGATCAGATGGCACCATCCGACCTTAGGCCGGGTGAGTCCGGCGGAATTTATCCCACTGGCAGAAGAGACCGGCCTGATTATTGCACTGGGCAACTGGGTCTTTACTGAGGCGGCCAAGCAAGCGCGCATCTGGCGCGAAACCATACACCCTGAGTTTCAGATCTCGATCAATGAATCACCGGTGCAGTTTGCCAAGGCCAAAGAGGTACACAAACTGTGGTTTAAATTACTGTCGGATTTCGAACTGCCCTCCAACGCCATCGTGCTTGAAATCACTGAGGGGGTGATGATGGACACCTCTGACAAAGTGAACCTTATTTTTGATGAGCTCAAGCACAAAGGCATACAGATCGCGCTGGACGATTTTGGCACCGGCTTCTCCTCCCTTTCTTATCTCAAAAAGCTGGATATCGACTACCTCAAAATCGATCAGTCTTTTGTCAGAGACCTCAAACACAATAAGGATGACAAATCTTTATGTGAAGCCATGATCATGATGGCGCATCAACTGGAGTTAAAAGTGATTGCCGAAGGCGTGGAAGATCAAGAAACACACGCCATTCTGCAAGACATGCAATGCGATTTTGGCCAAGGCTACTATTACGCCCGGCCCATGCCTGCCAGTGATTTTACGGTCAATTTCGCACCAAATCTGATCACACCCTAAGTGATTCCGCGCCAGCTTGGTGCACTTTCCTTCGCCTGCAGAAAACCCTTAAAAATAGAAGGGGTTTTCATGATTTATTCAGTTATTTATTCCAATAACCCCTCATGAATAATGGTCATGTTGATTCACGTTTCTCATAAGGAAAGTAGCACATGAAGATAAACATGCCCGTCACACAACAGGAAATCCTCCTCGATGACGCTTCAATGATGGTCAGCAGAACTGACCTGAAGGGACAAATTACTTTTGCCAATGCCGAGTTTATAGAGGTCAGTGGCTTTACCGAAGAAGAGCTCCTCGGTAGCAGCCATAACATCGTCAGACACCCGGATATGCCGCCTGAGGCCTTTGCCGATTTATGGACGACCGTCAAAGCCGGTAAGCCGTGGACAGGCATCGTTAAAAACCGATGTAAAAACGGTGACCACTACTGGGTGGAAGCCAACGTCACGCCCATCGTCGTCAATGGCGAAACCACCGGCTATGTCTCCGTGCGGCAGAAACCGACGCGCCAACAGATCGAACAAGCGCAAGAGGCCTATGGCCATCTGGGCGAGATGTCCAAATTTGAAAAGCTCACCGCCTCACTCAAGGTCTGTAGCAACAACCTCAAGATTCGCACCCGGCTGATTTCCTCTGTCGTCATTGCCGTCATCACGACCTTAGCGATTTCCATGATGGCCTTGAGTAGCCTCTCAGACAGCAAGCAGTCGGTAAACGCACTCTATGAAAACCGCGTGGTGTCGTTGAAGCAACTTAAATTGGTGGCAGACATGTATGCCGTCAATATCGTAGACACCTCGCACAAAGTCAGAAACGGCGCCATGTCGTGGGCTGACGGGATTCGTAACGTCGAGATTGCCAAAGACAATGTCGACAAAGAGTGGGCTACTTACTTGAGCACGGGTATGGTAACGGAAGAGCTGACGCTGATTGAGCAAGCGAAACCCTTGTTTGAACGGGCAAACACCACCACCGACCATCTACTGAGCATACTCAAGGCACAAGACCAAAAAGCCCTGGAGCAATTTACCGCCACAGAGTTATACCCTGGGATCGATCCGCTCAGTGACCAGATCACAGCGCTGATCATGTTACAACTCAAGGTCTCGTCACAAATCAACGATACGACCAAGCAAGACTATGCCAAGGCACAAGCTTTCACAATCGTGGTGGGCTTGCTGGGCATTTTGCTGATCTCTTATATTGGCTGGAGAATCTATCTGGCGGTGATCCCCCGAGTACAGGCCATCAGTGACCGACTGCTCAAAGCCGCCAAAGAAGGCGACACGCATCCGATTGAGGGCTTTCATGAGAACGATGAGCTGGCAGAACTCGTCAAGTCTTACCGGGCGTTGCAGATTCGTACCCAGTACGACCATGTCGAGACTGTCAATGGTATTAACCTGATCAAGTCTGCCCTAGATGCGGCCACCCTGCCTGTGACCGTAGGAGACAAAACCAACAAGCTGATCTACCTGAATCAGGCCGGCTTAAAATTATGGGAGCTGATGGGCAAAGAGCTGATCAAAGACTTTCCGGGATTTGACCATAAAAAACTGGTAGGCACTCGCCTAGGCCAATACATTAAAAACGAGCAAGACCGTGCGGCCTATGTCAACAACACTACCCAGAATGCAGTCCTGACCACGGTCGTCGGCGGGCGCACACTGGAGTTAACGTTTAACCCAGTGTTTGACGAGCATCATAAATATGTCGGCCGCATGATTCAGTGGTTAGATCGCACCAATGAAGTCAATGCAGAAGCCAAAATCCAGCACCTGATTGAGTCCACCATCTCTGGCGATTTATCGCAGCGCATCGACCTACAAGGGATACCTGAGGGCTTTATCAAAGACACGGGTAATGGTATCAACCAACTGCTAGAAGCGGTGATTGAACCCTTAAACACGGCAGCCACCTATGTCGAACAGTTGTCAAAAGGCAACATCCCGCCGCAACTCACACGCAACTATCAGGGCGACTTCAAAAAAATCGAAGATAACCTGAATGCCTGCGGCAATGCCATCAAACATCTGATTGCCGACATCAATGCCGTGTCGGGTGCCGCGAATCAGGGGCAGTTATCGTACCGCGCCAACCCTGACAGTTACTCCGGTGATTACAAAAAAGTGATTGCGGGCGTTAACCAGACGCTGGACGCCGTGGTTTCCCCCTTGAATGTGGCAGCGCGTATTGTGGAGAGCATCGCCCATGGCGATATTCCGCCAGCCATCACCGACGATTACAAAGGCGACTTCAATCAGATCAAAAACAACCTGAACACCTGCATTACCGCCATCAATGCCTTGGTCAATGACGCACAGGCACTGGCACAGGCCGCCGCCGCGGGTGAGGTGACGCAACGTGCGGATATTGCCAAACATCAGGGCGATTTCAAAGAGATTATCAGTGGCGTCAACAATACGCAGGATCTGATTGTAAAACCGATTGCCAACGTCAAACGCGCGGTAGAAACGATTACTACTGCGGCCGAAGAAATATCGAGTGGCAATAATGACCTCTCCGCCAGAACCGAGCAACAAGCGGCCAACCTGGAAGAGACTGCTTCCAGCATGGAGCAGCTGGCGTCTACCGTCAAGGTCAACGCCGACAATGCCAAACAGGCCAACCACTTAGCCGTAGAAGCCACCAATGTGGCGATCAAGGGCGGTGAAATGGTGACGCAAGTGGTGCAGACCATGCGCGATATCAATGAAAGCTCACGCAAGATCGAAGACATCATCACCCTCATTGACGGCATCGCCTTCCAGACCAACATCCTCGCGCTGAATGCCGCCGTGGAGGCCGCGAGAGCGGGCGAGCAAGGT
Source organism: uncultured Methylotenera sp. (assembly GCA_964437895.1). GTDB lineage: Bacteria > Pseudomonadota > Gammaproteobacteria > Burkholderiales > Methylophilaceae > Methylophilus. Next base: position 1,144 of record CAYTIV010000037.1, on the reverse strand, counting down.
CGCGGCTTTGCTGTGGTTGCCGGCGAAGTGAGAGGGCTGGCTCAGCGCTCGGCCTTTGCCGCCAAAGAGATCAAAGAGTTGATTCATGCCTCCGTGGAGCAAACGACAGAAGGCACCACTTTGGTTGAATCCGCAGGGCATACGATGGAGGATATTGTGCAGTCCATCCAAAAAGTCTCGCAAATCATTAGCGATATCGCCTCGGCCTCGCTTGAGCAGAGTTCCGGCATTGATCAGGTGAATGTTGCCATCACCAGCATGGATGAAACCACCCAGCAAAACGCAGCATTGGTTGAAGAGGCCGCCGCCGCCGCTGAAAGCCTCAAAGACCAGGCCAATAATCTATTGGAATCGGTGAACTTCTTTAAACTCGAAGACGTAAGCAGAGGCCGTAAAACACTCTCGGCCAGATCGCTGATGGCGGTGAGTTAACAGCCCTATACAAACAGCCGCACATAACAAACAGCCACACGTATGCGCGTGCGGCTGTTTGCGTGCTTATGGCAAAGCGTACAGTTGAACCTTGCACTTACTCAACCGACGCGTGCATCTCACATGCCTGATGCATGAGCGCTCAACCATAAGAGCTCAACCATAAGAGCTCAACCATAAGAGCTCAACCATAAGAGCTCAGCCATGAGAGCTCAGCCATGAGAGCTCAGCCAACAGGCCCGTACTATTCAAGCAGCTCGCAGCGCTGTGTATGGTTGGTCATTTTGCCATCCATTAACTGCTCGGTTTCCACACCTAGGCGACAGCGTTTTTCAGCATCCCAGGTCCACACATGGGCGTAAATCTCACTGTAGTGGCTGCTGTCCCAAATATAGACGTTTTCATGGCCATGGCTGGCCGCGCCACCCACTTCTTTGAGCTTACGGTAGCCATTGGAGCGCTGGTCCATCAGCTCCAGCTGCGTGGCGCCATGGGTCTGCCACAGTGGCTTGGTCGCGCTGCCTTTGTGCCTGAACATCCACATTGGGCAGCCATCCGGGCCACACAGGCAAGCATGTGTCGGTTTGACCAGATACGCCTTGGCAGAGCGACTCAAGCTGACCAACTGCCCCTCGAACAAGTCTGTCGCCCGAGGCACTGGGCAATGCGTCAGCGCTTGCGCGCCGACTTCCTGACTCAGATATGTCAGCAG
>CAYTIV010000036.1:0-13539 GCA_964437895.1 uncultured Methylotenera sp. | reverse complement strand
AGTTTCTTGAAAAGCTAAACATGACGATCAAGTTTCCATATCAATAACAATAAAGCGTGATTTTACCATGAGCCGCCGCGGGCTGCACCTCCATCCCCCGCCCGCATCTGCAAGCCTTTTGCGTCATGGCCTGCCAGGCGCAGCGCGTTTGCCGGCTGCCTGCCATGCGCCGACAGTGCGCCTACCGCACCAAACAGGTGCGCCCACGGCAGCAGTTCCAACGTCAGCAACCTCGCGGGTGTGCAAAAAACACAGTATCTACATGATTTATATAGGATTATTAAAACTGGCACAGCTTATGCTTAGTAGAAACCGTAAGCGTATATCTCCAAAATCGCTCCCTAAACCCAACTTCGGTTGGGTTCTTTTTTGCCTGTCATCCTTAACGCGGCCGTGCCCGCCACTGTGCAATGGTTTGCTGGCAGCGGTCATCAGGCAACGCACCCAGCGCCTTGGATTCAAGAAACGGCAGCAGCCCTTCTGTCAGCCTGATCAGGTCGATTCAATCAGAACAGCCGGTTCAGCTCAGTTATAATAAGGCTGAGACTATTCACTTGAGGAGCATCCCACCATGAAATGGACCGACAGTCAGCGTATCGCTGAAGAGCTTTATGACCAACATCCCGACATCGACCCCAAGACCATCCGCTTTACGGATTTGATGCAGTGGGTGATGGCGCTGGAGGGCTTTAATGATGATCCCGCCCATTGTGGTGAAAAAATTCTGGAAGCCATCCAACTGGCTTGGATAGAAGAAGCTGAGTAAATGATTCCGCTGCTGCCCGCCTCAATCTTTAAAGCCTATGACATTCGCGGCATTGTCGGTGACACGCTGACGGAAGAAGGGGTACACCAGATCGGACTGGGGCTAGGTAGCCTCGCGCAATCACATGGCGAGCACAGCATCTGTGTGGGCTATGACGGCCGCCTCTCCAGCCCGGCGCTGGCAGCGGCACTCACGGCCGGCTTGCTGGCCACCGGCATCCACGTCATTCGCTTGGGCATGGTCACCACGCCCATGCTGTATTTTGCTAGCCATTATCTGAGCGAGTCGCGCAGCGGCATCATGGTGACAGGTAGCCATAACCCACCCGCATACAACGGCCTGAAGATGGTGGTGGCGGGCGAAACCCTGAGTAGCGAGGCCATACAGCAGCTGCGACAGCGCATTGAGACGCAGGCATTTACATGGGCGGCACAACCCGGCCAGGCCACGGACCATGATATCTACCAGGCCTACCAAGCCGCCATCGTGTCAGACATTGCGCTGGCACGGCCGTTGCAGGTGGTGATGGACTGTGGCAATGGCGTCGCCGGCGCGTATGCGCCGCAGTTGTTCGAGGCACTGGGGTGTAAGGTCGACCCCCTATTTTGTGAGGTAGACGGCCATTTCCCCAACCATCACCCCGATCCGGTGGAAGCGCGCAATCTGCAAGACTTGATTCAACGCGTACAAGCCAGCGACGCCGATCTCGGCATTGCATTTGATGGCGATGGTGACCGCTTGGGCGTGGTTACCCGTAGCGGCCAAATCATTCGCAGTGATCGCCAGCTGATGCTGTTTATCGAAGATGTACTCAGCTACCAACCGGGTAGTCAGGTAGTGTTTGATGTGAAGTCAACACGCCACTTGGCCCCGTTCATCCGCGCACATGGCGGCAAACCGATCATCTGGAAAACCGGTCACTCGCTGATGAAAGCCAAGCTTCATGAGACTGGCGCCGCACTAGGGGGCGAGTTGTCGGGGCACCTGTTTTTTAATGACACCAAGGCGCACAAGCCGCGCTGGTTCGGCTTTGACGACGGGCTCTACAGCGCCGCGCGCCTGCTGGAGATCGTCAGCCGCAGCCCGGATGCCAGTGCGGTCCTCGATAGCCTGCCAGACAGCGTGAACACGCCTGAACTGCAAATCACCATGCAAGAAGGTGAACCCCATGCGCTGATTGCCCACTTGCAGCAGACGGCACGGTTTGACCAGGCACTAGAGGTCATCACGATTGATGGCCTACGCGTGGAGTATGCCGACGGCTTCGGATTGATACGCGCCTCCAACACCACACCGGTGCTGACGCTGCGTTTCGAAGCAGATAACACGCTGGCACTTGCCCGCATACAGCAAACGTTCAGGCAGTTATTGCAAGATACCCGCCCCGACTTGAAAATTCCTTTTTAGCCACCATTGAATGAGCATGCGACATGCCACTCAATTACGTACCTCCCGCGGACGCGGCCTTTTGTATGCCATCATCTGGCTAGGGTTGGCCGCCCTGGTTTGGCTATTGGTAGACCGCATACAACACCCCAACACCCTAGAGCAGATCGGCCAGCAAAAAGTGGTGCAACTGAAACGCGGCACGGATGGCCATTACAGCGCGGAAGCCCTGATCAACGGTGAACGTGTGCGCGTACTGGTAGATACCGGCGCGACTGGCGTAGCCATCTCACAAAGTGTGGCCGACCGGCTGGGACTGGTCAGCCGCGATGCCGTCAGCACGCATACGGCCAATGGCACCGCCGTCGCTTATCTGGTGCGACTCAAAACGGTGCAGCTCGGCGGCGTGACTGCGCACGATGTAGCCGCCACCATCTCACCCGGCTTAGAGGGCGACGCCCTGCTAGGCATGAGCTTTTTGGGTCGCATGGATGTGCGGTTATACAAAGGCACCATGACCATACAAAACGCAGGCGCAGACTAAGCGAGACGGCGCATCCACATTGGACGCATTCAGGTGGAGCTTAGGCCCACACCCTCCGGTAGAGATAAGTCAGAAAAAGAGCGAGCCAGTAGAGATCCAACCCGAAAAGAAACGGCGCGCCAAAAGAGAGTTGCCCTGCCTGCTTGAGCAGCATGGGCACCAGCACCAGCAAAAAGTTGATGGCAAACAGCACCGACCAACCGCGTGCGCCCTGTCGCCAGCAGGCATATGTCAGACACACGCTGGCGCTTAACAGTAGCACATACATCGCATTCACCAGCAGACCAAGCCGCACTGTGCCCCACAATGGCCCCGTGCGATAGCAGACCTGCCAGCACAATAAGGGCCAGTGCTAGCGCGGTGAGACCGGCCAGCCAAAGGCACAGACCCTGCATTCTATGGGTAGCCAAGCCGGTCATTGGCACTCACCCCGGTGACTTGCGATAGCCAAACTCCAGCACAAAATACTGTGGATTAAGCGGGGTGAGCGGCAACCGCAGCCTAGCTAGTTCAGCCTCTGGGCCATGCACCTCTATGCGCAGCAGCCGCGACACTTCCCCCATCTCATGCAAAATGGGCCGCAGGTTCTCAATATGGTCCAGCAAGGCCTGCGCATTCACAAAGCCTTCACGGCAGTGCGCCAAGTCGCCGTCAAAGCTGAAACCGTAATACAGGCAGCCCGGCTCGCGCGAGGACCATGCCACGTATTTTTCACAGATGGCCCGAAAAGCCGCGGCTTGGCCTGGCAGAATTTCAAAATAAGGGGCGACGGAGCAGCAGGTGTCTTGAGTGGTCATGTGGAAAATATCAGCCTAAAAATCAGCGGCGGCTAATTGGCCAGCTCCGCGCCTTCTACGACCACGCGGAAGAACTGCAACGCGGCCTGCTCCTGAATGCGTACCCCAGTAGCCACCGAACCACGCTTGCCAGGCGCAATGCCGCCGGTAATCAGCATAGAGCGCGTCTGGTCAACCAGACGGCCACGGTTATCATATTGCAGCATGCGCACTTGCACACGGCCGACCGGCACACTGCTATTGTTTTGCACGGCGGCATAGACCATGCCGGTATTATCTGCCAGCGGCCCCGAAGGCAGATAGCGCGCCGGATTGCGCGGCAGGTCGATGCGCATGGCCCGAGCGGCGGCCTCTTTACCGATCTCAGAATCCGAACTGGCGGCCAGTTGATAGTGCTGCAAGGCCAGCGTGGTCTCTCCGCGCCCTTCGGCAATTTGCCCGAGCAAGGCATAGCCTGGCGCAGTGGGGAGCAAGGTATTGGCTTTTTTCAAAAACGGCTCAGCTTGCTCTTTTTTACCTTCATTAAACAGCGCAATGCCGCTCTGCACATAGGGCTTGAAATAGTCAGGCTGCATCTGGATCGCCTTATCGTAAAAGGCCAGGGCTTCCGTCGTGTTCTTTTTGGTCAGGGCGATATCGCCCAGCAGCTCTTGAAAACGGGCTTCACGAGGCTCGATGCTCAGTGCTTTCTTAGCCAGTGTTTTGGCTTTCTCGGCATCGCCTTTTTGCAAGGCTTCCTTGCCTTCATCGTAGGCTTTGTAAGCCTCACGCGTGGCCATCAGTTTGCTCATTTTTTCAGCGTAAACCTCTTTACCCATGTCACCACCGGCGCCCAGCTCGGCCAATGTTTTCTGGTTCAGATCCACACGTTCTTGCGAAGGCGGGTGGCTGGCAAACAGGCCAGCAATAAAGTCTTGCCGCTTGCCCTCACTCAGGCGGACGAAGGTTTCTTGCAAGGTGACGGCAGCGGCCGGATCGTACCCAGCCAGCTTCATATACTTCATGCCGTAGTGGTCAGACTCTGACTCCGCATCGCGACCATATTTGCTGGTGATCAATTGCCCCCCTAACTGGGCCCCACCCACCACCAGATTGGCATAGTTGGAATCGCGCGTCGCCAGCCCCACCGCCAGCATGGCGCCTTGCATAAACATGCCACGCTCCATACCCTTGGCGCCATGGCGCGCCGCCGCATGGACGATCTCGTGGCCCAACACCGCCGCCAGCTCGGCCTCGCTATGCAGCTCATAGAGCAAGCCGCGGTTGAAGGCGATCTTGCCGCCGGGCATGGCCCAGGCGTTGGGCACAGAATCATTGAGGACCACAAACTCATAGGGCAGGTCCGGGCGGTCTGACACGGCGGCCAACTTTTGCCCCACCTGCTGTACATAGCGCGTCAGCTCGGGGTCCAGGGTGTAATCCCCGCCCTGCGATTGACGGGCAGGGCTGTAATTTTGCTGCCCGAGCTGGATTTCCTTGTCCTGTGAGACAAACTGGAATTCGCGCTCCTTGGTCACCGGATTGACGCCACAGGCCAACAGGCTGGCAGACAGCACCAGCGGACATAAAATACTTTTTTTAATCATGCGCATGCTAAGGTCAGGCCATCAAGTGATGACGGTTGGCTGCTGACGCCCAGTCAGCTGTGGTAACTGTGATATCTGGTGAGAAACCGCAATCAGCTCGGCCAAGGCGTCCTGCGCGTCCAGTTGCTGCTGAGCCGGGTCTTCGGTAAAGGCCTCTAGGTAGACGCGGATGGTGGCGCCTTCAGTGCCGGTGCCCGACAGGCGAATGACGACGCGAGAGCCGCAGGCAAACAAGATACGTAAACCTTGACCGGTGCTGACAGAGGCATCCACCGGATCGGTATAACTGAAATCATCCACCGTGCTGACCGTGTAGTGACCAAACGCCTGACCAGGCAGGCTGGCAAATTGCGCTTTGATATGCGCCATCACGGCATTGGCCTGCTCGGTAGGCACCGCTTCAAAATCATGACGGGAATAGACGTTGCGGCCATAGGTGTGCCAGTGTTTACGCACCAGAGACTCGACACTCTCACCAGTGGCGGCCAGCAAATTGAGCCAGCACAGCACAGCCCACAAGCCATCTTTTTCGCGTACGTGGTCACTGCCGGTGCCAAAGCTCTCTTCCCCACACAAGGTCACGCGGCCGGCATCCATCAGGTTGCCAAAAAACTTCCAGCCGGTCGGGGTCTCGTAGCAGGCGATGCCCAGTTTGGCGGCCACACGATCCACCGCGCCGCTGGTCGGCATAGATCGCGCGACGCCAGACAGGCCTTGGGCATACGCCGGGATCAATTTAGCATTGGCCGCAATCAGTGCCAGACTGTCAGACGGCGTCACAAAAAAGTGGTTGCCCAGAATCATGTTGCGATCACCGTCACCATCCGACGCCGCGGCAAAGTCAGGGGCCTGTGTGCCGTAGGCCACTTTCACCAGGTCTTCTGCATAGGTCAAATTAGGATCAGGATGACCGCCGCCAAAGTTTTCAGACACTTCGCAGTTCATCAGGCTGTCCGCAGAGGCGCCCAAGCGCTGGCCAAAAATCACCTTGGCATAAGGGCCGGTCACGGCGTGCATGGCGTCAAACGTCATGCGATGCCCCGCAGCCAACCAGCGCTTAATGGCAGCAAAGTCAAACATGCTTTCCATCAGATCGGCGTAATCACTGACCGAGTCAATCACCGCCACCTCGAAGCCATCCAGCGTGGTGACGCCTACGCTGGACAAATCCACCTCTGGCAAATCGGCCACTAGGTAGCGGCTAATCACTTTGCTGTTGGCAAAAATGGCATCGGTAATTTTTTCTGGGGCGGGGCCGCCGTTGCTGGTGTTGTACTTGATGCCAAAATCGTCCTCCGGGCCGCCCGGGTTGTGGCTGGCAGAAAGAATGATGCCGCCAAAGGTCTGGTATTTGCGGATGATGTTGGAGGCTGCCGGTGTCGACAGAATCCCGTTCTGCCCGACCAGCACGCGGGCAAAGCCATTGGCCGCCGCCATCTTGAGAATAATCTGGATAGCCTGCTTGTTGTAAAAGCGGCCATCACCGCCCAGCGTCAACGTCGCCTGGGGCGGAATCTCCAGCGTATCAAAAATACTCTGTACAAAATTCTCTAGATAATGCGGCTGCTGGAACACGCGCACCTTCTTGCGCAATCCGGAAGTGCCGGGTTTTTGGTCGGAAAAGGGTTGGGTTTCTACCGTTTGAATCAACATGGCCTGGGCTTCTTGAATGGATAAAAGACTAAGAATGATTGTATTACAAATTGATGACAGTTTTATGTGCGGTGTGGCTCAGCGTGCATTTATGCCATGCGGTGCCTGAGGCTGTAGTAAAGCAATGACAATCCGGCGACATGGCAGACCGGCAGCCACAACGCATCAAAATGCATGCTAAAAAACCGCCACGCACCAAGCACGCCACCACAGATAAAGCCGCTGATGAGCAACCCGTACAACAACAGGCGCCGCCGGTCGACCGGCTGTCCGCGCAAGCGCAAGCCCAGCGAGATACCAATATCAGTGAACAGCCCGGAGACATGGGTGGTGCGCACCACCGCCCCGCTAAAAGTGCTGGTCATGGCATTTTGCAAGCCGCAGGCCGCCGAGGCCAGCCATTGGCCACTGGCCCAGCCGTGATTGAGCAGCAAGATGGCGGCGATTAGCAAACCGGCTTCAATCCAGAGCGCCACATGATACTGATGCCCCAGCTTGAACGCTTCATGTCCGATTACCACACCACTGAGCATGGCCCCCATGACAAAAAACAGCATGACGCAACACAGATGCAGCACCTGCACCCATTCCCCCTGCATCAGCTCTATCGACAGAAAAGTCGAAATGCCCGTGAGGTGGGACACGGCCTGATGTTTAAAGCCCAACACACCCACCGCATTGATATACCCTGCGTTTAGCGCCATCAGAAAGCCGCCCCACTCTACCCAGCGCGGTAAGCGTTGCATCATCAGACGTTCTCCTTATCTTCGGCCATGCCGTCATTCTACGCTGCCCAGCCCTGCGCAAACTACGGAAAATCATGAGCCGATTTTAAGTGATCACTTCAGGCCGAAATTGAAACGGGTGCGTATAGTGACAGTCATACAAACACATCACTGACGATGTGTTTAACCAACCAAACAGGAGACTATTATGTGGACTAAACCAGCTGCTACTGAAATGCGTTTTGGCTTTGAAGTGACCATGTACGTCATGAACAAATAATCAGCCACCGCTGAACAAAAAACCGCCGTTCACCGGCGGTTTTTTTATGGGCGTCTGCCACAGACTCAGCCCAGTTGCGACCAGACCAAATGCGCACTGACCAGCATCAAAAATACGGCAAAGATGCGTTTGAGCACTTGCACCGGCAACCGCTTGGTGAGCGCAACCCCCATCGGGGCACACAATACACTCAAGGGTGTAATCAGCAGAATGGCCGGCAAGTAAAGCAACCCAAAGCTGTCGCCGGCATGCGCGTCTTGACTGAGGGCATCCTGCAGATAACTGAAGGTACTGGCCAAAGCGATGGGAAACCCCAACACCGCAGAGGTGCCAATCGCCTGCCTCACCGACACATTGCGCATGGTGAGATAGGGCACCGTGAGCGTGCCACCGCCGATGGAAACCAGTGCGGATACGCAGCCGATCACCAACGACACCAAGCTCACTTCCACCCGCCCTGGGGCGGCCTGCTGGCCAGGCGTACGATGAACGAACATCTGGGTCGCGGCAAAAAAAGTAAATGCCGCAAAAAATAACGTCAGGTAAACCGCCTGTAGGCGAATCGCTAGCAACGTCGCCAGCAAAGACCCGAGAAAAGCCATGGGCACCATGGCCCAGACATAAGACCAGACAATATTACGGTTTTGATGATGGGCGAGAATACTGGATAAAGAGGTGAAGACGATGCACGCCATGGAAGTGGCCAGTGCCATGTGAAACGCCACATCCGCGGCAAACCCACGCGCCAGCAACATGGCATGCAAGATAGGCACCAGCACGATGCCACCGCCGATACCCAGCAGGCCAGACAGCACCCCCACCGCGATGCCGGTCAAACAAAACAAGGCATATTGCTCAACAAACAAGGTCATCCACGCCATACTGCATCCACATCACAAAAGCGCAACAGTAGCATGAATGGGCATCAGAAACGACAGCCGCTGTCGGCCCCTTATGGTTTTCAATATTTTTTGTTACAATATTCAAATATGAGCGATCAACATGAAAAGAAAGCGGGCGGTAAACGCGAAGGCGCTGGACGCAAGCCCGGCTCGGGCCAGTATCAGGAAGCGACTACCGTGATGCGCGTGCCGGTCAGCCAAAAAGCCGTGGTCAGCGACCTGCTGGCGGCTTATGCGCGCAAGCAGCAGCAACGGCAGGCACGCGATAACATTGATAGCCCGGATGACTTCACCTTTCCGCAGGTGGATGCGCGGCCGATGGCCTTGCCGCTCTATCAGTCCAAGGTACCGGCGGGCTTTCCGTCACCGGCAGATGACCATGTAGAAAAGCGACTGGACCCGAGTGAGTACCTGATCGACCAGGCCGACTCGACGTTCTTTGTGACCATACAAGGCGAGTCCATGATAGAGGCCGGCCTGATGCCGGGTGACAAAGCCGTGGTGGACAAAGGCAAATTGCCCGTAGTGGGCGATATCGTGCTGGCCATGATCGATGGTGAGTTCACGATTAAAACGCTGTCCAAACAGAAAGATGGCCGCCCCAAGCTGTTGCCAGCCAACTCCTCGGGAAAATATACGCCCATCCTGATTGAGGAACCCATGCAGTTCGAGATTTGGGGCGTGGTGACCGGCTCATTCCGCCGTTTCCGCTAAGCGCTGCGAGGGCATCAAAAAACCCGGCCGCCAGAGGACTGGGCAGCCGGGTCTGTACGGTCAGAATGAACTTATTTGTTCATCACGTACATGGTTACTTCGAAACCGAAACGCATTTCAGTCGCAGCTGGTTTAGTCCACATAATGATCTCCTTTTTTGTTTTCCCGAACCAACCCCATGTCAGTTCGTGTGTGGCTATTATCAGCCCAGCCCCTTGCGATCGTGTACTCAGTGATCATGAACACGGTTTAGAGAATTTCATGAAACAGCCCTCATGCAAATGAATACCGCTTCAGAGATGCACACCATGCGCACCATCGCACTCGTAGACGTTAATAACTTTTACGTGAGCTGTGAGCGCGTATTCAATCCCAAACTGCGTGACCGCCCGGTGGTGGTCCTCAGCAACAACGACGGCTGCATTATTTCCCGCAGCGCCGAAGCCAAGGCATTAGGCATCCCGATGGGGGCGCCTTGGTTTAAGGTGCGCAAGTATGCCGAGCAAGAAGGGGTTTATGCATACTCCTCGAATTATGCCTTGTATGCAGATATGAGTAACCGCGTGATGTCTGTATTACGCCAGTTCAGCCCGATACAAGAAATCTACTCCATCGATGAATCTTTTCTGGACTTTTCTGACTTTGTGCGGCGCGATCTCACCGCCTATGCGCAACAGCTCAGGCAAACGGTGTTGCAGTCGACAGGTCTGCCGGTCTGCGTCGGCATGGCCAGCAGCAAGACCCTGGCCAAACTGGCCAACCATTGCGCCAAACAGCAGGCAGACCTCGCTGGTGTTTGCAACTTCAATCGCCTCACGCCCGGCGCCCTAGACGATACCCTGCGTCAAATTGAAGTCGGTCACGTCTGGGGCATCGGCCGCAACCTGCACCGCCAGCTGCAGCAAACCGGTCTATTGTCGGCGTATGATCTCAAGATCAGCAACCCCGCCACCATGCGCCAGCAATTTAACGTCGTCATGGAAAAAACCATCCGCGAGCTTAATGGGACAGCCTGCCTAGGGCTGGAACAAATTCGCGGCCCACAACAGCAAATATTAAGCACCCGCAGCTTTGGCCACCCGGTGCGCGATCTGCAAAGCCTGGAAGAAGCCGTGACGCTCTACACGACACGTGCAGGAGAAAAGCTGCGCAAACAGCAGCTGCATGCTGGCAGCGTTTACGTATATATCCGTACCAGCCCATTTCGTGACGCGCACCAGCAATATGACAACAGCGTACGCCTGCCATTGACCGTGCCGACGAATAACACCTTGCAACTGGTACAGGTTGCGCTGCTGGGACTCAGGCAGCTTTATCGACCGGGCTATGACTATATGAAAGCAGGCATCTCATTGGGGGAGTTGGTCACCGCAGAAGCACAGCAACAGGATTTATTTCAGACGTCTATTAACCAGGAAAAAACCGGCCGACTCATGCATGCGCTGGATAGCATTAACCGCAAAATGGGCAGAGCCACATTGAAACTGGCCAGTGAAGGCGTGCAGGACCGACAGCCATGGCGCATGAAGCAAGAGCGCAAGAGCCCAGGCTACACCACGCGCTGGGAGGAGCTGCTACAGGTCGATTAGCCGGCGTCGATCAGACCGTGCTTCATGGCCAACCTGACCATTTCCACCGGACTGTTCACGGCCAGTTTCTGCTTGATCAGCGTGTAATAGTTGGCCACGGTCTTCTGGCTAATTTTGAGCATGTCAGCCACGTCTTCCACCCGCTTGCCTTCAGCCAGCAGGCGAAACACCTCAAACTCTCGCGAAGTCAGCTGTTGCAAGGGATTTTGCTCCCCCATCAAGGTATGCAAAGCCACCTTTTGCGCCACATCCTGACTCAAAAAGGTACGGCCCTTGGCCACCTCGAGCACCGCCTGCACCAAATCTTCCGCCACACCAGTTTTGGTGACATAGCCTTTGACGCCGGTTTTGAGCGCCTGCGTGGCAAATGACACCGCCTCGTGCATAGAAAAGATAATAATTTTGGCCTGCGGGTAACGCTGCAAAATACGCTTGGCCGCTTCAAGCCCGCCCATGCCCGGCATGGAGATATCCATCAGCAGCACCTCAGGCGTGTGCTCGCCATAGAGCTGGTAAGCGGCCTCCCCTGTCTCAGCTTCGGCCACGATGACGATAGATTTGTGGCTTTCCAGCAGGCGACGCAGGCCCGAACGCACTACGTTATGATCATCCACCAGAATCACGCGTATGCTCATACGGCAGCCTCCTCTTGGTGTTCTGCATGCTGAAACCAGACTTCAATACGGGTGCCCTGACGCGGCGCGGTGGTCAGCTTCATGCGGCCCATCAACCCCTCTACCCGCTCGCGCATACCGGCCAGCCCATAGCCTCGGCTATGCGCGCTGACCTCAAACCCCTCGCCATCATCCAAGACCATGACATACAGCCCCTGCTCCCAGGCGTCCACCTCGATACTCACGCGGCTGGCTTTGGCATGCTTGCTGATGTTGGTCAAACATTCTTGTACAAGACGATAGACGGTCACCGCCACCGCCTCATCCAGTGCAGGCAACTCAGGGGCGATAGCATGGCTGATGAGGATGCCACGGTGACGCTCATGCCACTGGTGTATCAACTCGGTCAAGGCCAAGCTCAAGCCCAGCTCATCCAGCACGCGCGGGCGCAAACGCGCCAGAATATCCTGTATGGTCACCATCATCTGCCGCGTGATCTGCGCAATCGCTTGTGCGCTCTCACGCGCCACACTGAGTTTTTTAGCGGCCACCAGCGCACTGGCATCCACATGCACCGCCGTCAGATACTGACCAATCTCATCGTGCAGGTCACGCGCCAGCTTTTTGCGCTCCTCCTCCTGCAAGTGGATGATCTGCTGCGTCAAACGATGGTTGCTGCGTATGCTTTGCTCCAAGGTGCTGGCCATGCTATTGAATTTGCCGCTGATCGCACTCAGCTCCACCTGTTCAAAACCGGGCAAGCGTGTATGGTACTCGCCCCGCTCAATCTGGTTGAGGCCGTGAATAATCTGCTTCACTGGTTTAAAGGTGGCACGCACAGTCCAGTAGACGCACAGCAACACACTCAAGCCAAATAGGCCGACAATCGCCAGCAGGCCAGAAGTATCATTCCAGATCTCGCGCAGCTCAAAACTGGGATCCGGCGTAATCACCAGCTCGCCCACCAGCGCACCATTAAGGACGATAGGCTTGTGCGTAGGGGCACTGAGTACACTAGAGATGCCGAGCAAATGCACGAACCAGGCCGGGGGATCTTGGCTGGGGTTAACGGCTTCTAGCGGACGGTTGGATTCGCGCAAATGGCCATCCACATCAAAAAAATCGACTTTCAGGTGACGGATGTTATTCAGCTGGCTCAAGTGAAAAATAGTCGCCTGCCCATACTCACCATGATTGAGGCCGGCCGAATCTGTCATGTAATGCGCGATTTCCGCATCCAGTAGATGTTGCACCAGATTAGAGGTAGATCGGCCTTCGGCCATCACATCTTCACGCGCATTTTGAATCACGGAGACGGCCCAGACCAAAAGCAATACCACCAATAACAGGGTGATGATCAGATTAAGCTTGAACTGTAGGCTGAGAGATTTCATGGTAAGACAGCGATTGTAAAGTCAATTCGCCCAAAGTTTTCGGGAATTTTTCCCGAACCTTGCCTTGCAGACCTGTATCGATAGCAATCATCCAATAAAAAACCCCGGCAGGGCCGGGGTTTCAGGCAACACACGGATCCGATTACAGCCCGGACAAGCCTTTTTCGATGGCTTTGTTTTGGCTAGGCTCAGCCGTAGTTTCTGAGACTGGCGCAGCCGCAGGTACTTCAGGTTTAGCTTCCACCGGCGCCGCAGGGGCTTGGGCGGCTGGCGCGGCGTCACTGTTCAGGGTCAACTTGGAAAAATCGCCGTAGAACTCAACTTTAGCTGCCTTGCGCAAGCTGCTGACTTCGTTTTTGATCAGCGTTTGCTGACCGGCATTGACCAGGAATTGCTGAATCACCGGCTTGGCTTTATCCTGCTCGACCGGCTGACGATCGACCTTAGCCAAAAACAGTAAGACCAGTGCCTGTGGGCTTTTCACCACCAGCGTATCGCCTGCCTTCAGCTTGTTCAATTGTTTCGCCAAATCCAGCGGCAATTGCTCGGCGGCCTTGCGGCTGGCATTCGCATTGAACACATAGTTATT
>CAYTIV010000035.1:0-13580 GCA_964437895.1 uncultured Methylotenera sp. | reverse complement strand
AGCCCCTAAGATTAAACTTAATAGATGCAGCAAAAAGAGTGCAACATAAATGTTAATGGCTAATAACAACCAAATTGGGCTGAATTTAACCACCAAAAACAAAGGCCGTTATCACAGTGATAACGGCCTTTGTTTTTGCAAAGCAAGTTAATCTTTAAACGCTTTGTTTTTCCAGTCCCAGTCGAGCGAAACCCCTATCCATAAAGCCCTTGGGGCGCCGGGACCGATAAAGGTTGTGTTATTCCAAGCCGTGGGATTTGTCTGAAAGTTACCGTTTGTGCCGAATGGGTTTCTACCTAATGCTCCGGCAGTGGCATATTCTCGATCAAAGATATTGTCAAACTTAATAAATGCATTCACACCGGGACTGAATTTATAATTGGCTCTCAAATTAAAAACAGCATACCCTGCTGTTGAGCCCTCACCAATATAGTCATAGCGCTCACCCGGTAAAGCCGCACGTGGCTGATGGTCATTATTCTCATTACCGCGGACAAAAGCCGAAGAGTGCATCACCATGGACAAGGTGGCATCAAATGCGTTGGTAAAACGATGATTCCAGCTTGCCTGAATAATATTATTTGGCATGCCCGGTATTTCATCGCCAGAATGAATATCCACAAACGCCTGAGCAGCGTTAGCTGAGTCTGTCTGCCCATTTGTACTATTGGAGTCATTAATAATTCTGGCTGAGGACTCAAACGTGGCCGCCATCAAGGTGTAGTTCAAAGAGAGCTTGTCACGATCAAAGTTCCCCTTCAGCCCAAATTCAACGCCCTCGCGTAAAGTTCTGCCAAAATTATTGAACACGCCACGGTTTTTGCGCCCTAAAGGCACAAACAGAATGTCGTCAGTGATTTCAGTTCTAAAATATCCAACATTCCAATCCCAGCCACCACTCTCACCGCGTAGACCCGTTTCATAAGCGGTTGAACGAATTTGTTTTAAATAAGGATCCGATGAAAGTGATGTAGGAATCGAGCAGCCAAACTGATAATTAGTACTACCGGGTGCATTGCTTTTTGTCGGGTCATTTGCACAACCCAATTCAATCACTGTGGGAGTTCTAGCGCCACGGCTAATATTTGCATAAGTTGAAAAATTTTCTTTGACTTCCCAAGTCACCCCAACCGAGGGATTGAAGCTTCTGTAATCATAATCCCCCTCACTACAAATGAAGCGACCGCGGGTTGGACTAACATCACCAGGTACAAAGCATTTCTGCCTTAAAGGGTTAAAATCATTAGATGTAAAGTTATAAAACTCTTTACCCGAATCAGAGACCAAAGTGTTTTTGACATTTGACCAGTTCATACGCGCACCCAAGCTAATATGTAAATTATCCGTTGGCGACCACGTGTCAAACGCGTAAATACTTTCTGTTTTACTAGTCCCCTTAAGGTTGTTTCTAGCTATAGTCATGTAGGCTGGCGTGTAGCCAAAAGTCTCAAAAATTGGATCTGTCACAATTGAAATCGAATGGTCTGCATCATTAATTTCACCCAACTGCTGTGATTGCAAAAAACCAACCTTGTTTTTATCAAGTGAGGCGCCCAAAACAATTTGGTGCTTATCTAGATCAAAGGCCGCTTGTAAGTTAAATCCCTCACTGGCTTGATTAAGATCGGAATAGTTGAACAAGCCATTAATCTTTCCTGCGTCGACGACACCATCACCATCAATGTCATCACCCCAAGCAGATACAAGCTGAGAGTACGCATCATAAACATCTGCGCCAATCCCATATTGGCTCATTTTTCTCTTAAACATCATGCCTGAGAGGGTGAGCTTGTCATTCACGTACCAACTCCCACTCATGTTGTAATGCTCAAGATTATTTTTTACCTCATCAGGTGAAGTAAAAACCTGCTTCCTGTCCTGATCAGCCATCTCGAAAGGCAACATACCATTGCCAACCAGTGAAGCATCCACATTCAACGCAGACAAATTAAACTCAGCCTTATCGAGTCTTATGGTGAGTTTATTGAACATCTGCCGCACATTACTCGGCGAACTGTCGCGCCAACCATCCTCCTTGAAGTGGCTATAGGCAGTAAAAAAGCCAATTTGACCATTGTTGATACCATTTGAGAACTGGAACTGATCCCGCCCCCATGCCCCTGTCGAATATTGTGTACGCAAGAAATTGTCGGAAAACGCATCTTTTGTACGAATGGCAAGTGCACCCCCAATTGTGTTTAAGCCAAAGAGCGGGTTTGATCCAGGAATTAGATTGATGCTAGAAATGGCATTCATTGGAATCATGTCCCAACTGACCACCTCACCAAAGGACTCATTAATACGCACACCATCCATGTAGACAGAGATACCCTGAGGCGTGCCAATAGCTGGGGAAGCCGTAAAACCTCTAAAGTTAAGATCCTGTTGAAAAGGATTGCCAGCATAATCAGTAGTCGTGACAGACTGCATATTGTTGTTCATGTAATCCGTCACATTCAGCGCCTTGGACTCAATAAGCTCTTTACCAGTAGCGCTCTGAATATTCGTACTTGCAATAGCTTTGTCCATTGGCACACCGGGCAAAGGCGTAATAATTCTTCGACGCTTCGCCTTAACCTCCACCTCTTCAAGCTCTATGGTTGCTTTTGAGTCGACTGGCTTCGCACTGCTCTTTGAAGGCACCTCACCCACGTCAGCAGCAATTGAAATCCCCGTATACAACGCTAGCAACAGCGCTGTTTTATTTTTTTTGGTTAACATACTTCCCTCCAACTTAACGGAGGTGCAAAAATCAAACCACTTAAGACATACAAAATGATGCATTTAAATCAATGACTTAAACATTAATTTATCTTTACAGCCATTTTTAAAGGCTGAAATAAACCATATTGGCTGATAAAAACCACCGCGTATGAAAGATTGATGCTCAAATCAATGGTGTCAAAAACAAAAAAGCCCGCATCAGCGGGCTTTGTATTCGGAAACGAAAAGTGTACTAATCAGCTTTTCTGCGGCGGACAATCAAACTCATCAATCCAAGACCGGCCAGTATCATGGCTTGTGTTTCGACTTCAGGCACCGCTGAAACCGATACGTTATACAGCAAAGCACCCATGTTATCGTTGCCGCCATTTTTAAACACGACGGAAGCTAAGGAGTTTGCAGCGAAGCTGACAGTACGCGTGTATGTCGTGATGGGGTCGCTTGAAGCAAATGTGAATGACTCGGTGTAACTGCCAAAACTGACATCGACACTATTGTCTTCACCACGCGCACTCCCTGAAAGGGTAAATGCCAAAGTGTAGGTGCCGGCATTCAAACTCAGGGCAGTGGAGGCAAACTCACCGGGTTGGTTAGAGCTGCCATCAAGATCGATATACATCCCGTTACCCGGGTAGAAATCGAAATTACCATTACCAATCACATCGACAGTCCCGTTGGTCACGGTCCAGTTACCGCCAAAGTTGGTGGCATTCAAGGCATAGCTGTAACTATCAAAATCATCTGAAAACAAGACTGCTGAGTGGGCAGGCGCCGCAAGGGCACATCCCAGAGTGACTGCGCATAACGTTTTGGTAACGACTGACATACCTACCCCTCCTGTGACTTGTTGTAAAAATTGGAGGAATTACTCTATGCCTTAATTTAATTGATTGCAATAGCTGAGATGTAAATAAAAAAACCCGCCAGAGGCGGGTTTTTTGAGTAAGGCTTAAGATTAGTCGCGGTTACCCAATACTGCCAACAGGATATTCAACAGGTTCACAAACAGGTTGTAGATATCCAGATACAGGTTGAGCGTCGCCATCACGTAATTGGTCTGGCCGCCACGTACAATCTGGTTCACGTCATACAGAATGTAACCAGAGAAAATCAGCACAGAAACCCCAGAGATCGCCAGTGACAGCGCTGGAATCTGGAAGTACAGATTGGCCAGGCCAGCCACAATGGCCAAAATCAGGCCTATCATCAGAAACTTGCCAATACCGCTGAAGTCACGGGCTGGCGAAGATCCGATCCCGGCCAGGCTCAGAAAGGTGATGCCGGTGCCGGCTGCGGCGAGGCCAACAATCTCTGCGCCGTTACGCAGATGCAAGGCATGTTGCAGAATTGGGCCTAACATGACGCCAAACACAAAAGTCATGGCCAGCAACAACCATACGCCTACGCCGCTATTCTGGTTCACGGCAATCAGTTTGAACATGCCAAACATCACGGCCATGAAACCAATCGCAAACATGAAAGGGTGCGCGGCCATCCAGCCAAAATTCATTTGCATGCCCACATAGGCGCCAATCACAGTTGGCACCATGCTCACGCCGAGCAAGGCATAGGTGTTGCGCAAGACGCGGTTCTGCGCCGCGGAAACAGTACTCTCACGACCTAAAACTTGCATATCTGACATAGGTTTTCTTCCTCTCTACGTTAAAACTTTAAATTCACTTAAGCTTAAGATAACGTCTAACCTGCAAAGTTTCAAGGGTTGACGTGACAATTGTGTGAATCCGGGACGGATTCAGAGTTTCCAGATGGCGTAGATGGCCAGCGCGATCAATACCACGCGGGTAATCTGATACACGGTTTTGTTCCAGCGTTTGAAGCGACGTCTGTACTGTCCGATGACCCATGCATAATGAAACAGACGGTTAATGACGCCGGTCTGATCGCCTGCCTCATTCGGTGAACTGGCGGCCGTGACGATGGTATTGGCCAGGAAACGGTTGACGGCCTGCGCCCAGCGGTAACGCATGGGGCGCTCAATGTCACAAAACAGAATCACACGCGTCTGCTCGGTTTTGTTGTAAGCCTCATGAATGTAAGTTTCGTCAAACATGACTGCCTGACCGTCACGCCAGCTGTAATCTTCGCCATCAACGCGGATAAAGCACTGATTATCATTGGGCGTGGACAACCCCAGATGGTAGCGCAGTGAGCCTGCATAGGGGTCACGATGCGGGCGCAGATGTGCGCCAGGCGGGAGCTCGGCAAACATGGCAGCCTTGATGCTGGGAATGCTTTGCAGTAACGCTACGGTCTTTGGGCAATAGACGCCAGCGGAAGGATGCTGTGCGTCGTACCATTTGAGGTAAAAACGCTTCCATCCGGTTTTAAAAAACGAGTTAAAGCCAGCATCGTTATTGGTTTGCGCCGCAGCAATACGCTCTTGCTCACGCAAGTGCAGGGCCTCGTCACGAATCTCTTGCCAGTGATCGGTAATCACTTGCAGCTCAGGAAAATGGTCTACTGGCAGGTAAGGGGTGGTGGGTGCCTTGGAAAACAGATACAAGAACACATTAAACGGCGACACGATGCCGGAGTGGTCAAAGACCTGGCGATAAAAACGATGGCGCACCCGTCCTCTGAAATGCACATAGCTGACTGAGGATAAAAAGATGCCTAATACAATCCACTTCATAATAAGTACCGTTGCCTTGCTGTTAAATGGCTGTGTTGGAATATGAGCTTACCGCATCGCCCGACGTTCAGGCAAACAAATCCGATTCTTTCTGTCCGACTTGTGCGACCCGTTTCACCGCATCCACATAGGCAGCTGACTCGCGCAGCCCCACCATATCCAGCGGATGGTGACCGCCATGCATCCGTGCCAGTCTTGCGATGCTTTGTGCCGATATTTTCCACTCGAGTTTGGCGAGGAGTTCGTCGGCCAGATCCGGGCTATTACACAGCAGTACCATGTCGCAGCCTGCATTCAGCGCCGCCAGTGACCGTGTCGTGACATCCCCGCCCACGGTTGCGCCCTCCATGCTTAAATCATCGCTAAAGATCACGCCATTGAAACCCAGGCGCTCACGCAACACTTTTTGCAACCAGCGCGACGAAAAGCCCGCGGGCTTGTCATCGACTTTGGGATAGATGACATGCGCCGGCATCACGGCATGCAGGCCCTCATCAATCATGCGCACAAAGGGCTGCATGTCATTTTGTGCAATCTGGTCAAACGCACGCTCGTCGACTGGAATGCTGACATGGGAGTCTGCCACGACAAAACCGTGGCCAGGGAAGTGTTTGCCTACCGCCGCCATGCCGGCCTTTTTTAGCCCTTGCATCAGGCTAAAAGCCAGTTCATTGATGGCTTGGGGGTCACGGTGAAACGCCCGATCGCCAATCACCAGGCTATCGCCATAATCCATGTCCAGCACAGGCGTAAAACTAAAATCTACGCCATGCGCACGCAACTCCGCCGCCAGCACATAGCCCGCTTCTACCGCCAGTTCTTTGGCCTTGCGTGGGTGCTTGTCCCACAGATGGCCAAATTCACGCATCGGTGGAATTTTGGTAAAGCCATCACGGAAACGTTGTACGCGCCCACCCTCATGATCCACCGCAATGAGCAACGGCGGCTGTCGCACGGCATGGATGCTCGCAGTGAGCGCTTTGAGCTGTTCACAACTTTCAAAATTGCGCGCAAACAGAATCACCCCGCCCACCAGAGGATGTTGCAAACGGCGGATATCATCGGCGGTGAGTTCTTTGCCAACCACATCCAGCATCACGGGACCTAAAGACATTGTTACTTTCCTTGTAAACGCTATGCGCGAGATTTTAAACGATAAAGGCTGGTCGTTTCGCGAGAACGGGCCGCAAATAAGGGATCTTCTGTATCTCTGGCCTTGGCATGCTGCGGCAATTTATCGTGCCGTTGCACGATTTCCAGCCCGGCATCGGCGATCCAACCGGCCAGTTCGCCTGGGGCCCGCAGGCCTATCCACTCAGCCAGATCAGACAGAATCAGCCAGGCTTCGCCTTGGGGGGTTAAATGTGCACCCACGCCGGTTAAAAAAGCCTTGAGCATGCGGCTATCGGGGTCATATACCGCATGTTCGATTGCAGTCTGTGCCTTGGCTGGCAGCCAGGGTGGGTTGCAGACGATCAAGTCGGCGCGATGGCCAGACGGAAACAAGTCTGCTTCCACCACCTGCACTTTGGACGCCAAGCCTAAGCGTTGCAAGTTATCACGCGCACATGCCAGGGCCCGCGGCTGATTATCGGTGGCAATCACCTGCGGCACCCCTCTTTTGGCAAGCAGCGCCGCAATGACACCGGTGCCGGTACCAATATCCATGGCCGTGCGCGCCTGTAAAGGCGCGTTGGCGATCAAGTCCAGATACTCACCACGCACCGGCGAATAGACGCCGTAAGCGGGGTGTATGCTCTGCCCGAGGGTCGGAATAGACACGCCTTTTTTGTACCACTCATACGCCCCTATCATGCCCTGCAACATTTGTAGCGGCAGCAAAAAAGTCTCCGGCAAGGCGTCATCGAGCGCATGCTGCAAGACTTCACGCACCACAGGCGCGCGTTTAAGCTGACATTCACCGTGGGTGACAGGCAGCAGTATCTTATTCAGGATATTGGCGCGCTGAATCTGACGTGCACGGTGCAAATGAAAGGTCTGCAACAGGCTGGCGGCAGGTTTAAGCGGCTTGCGCTCTATACGTCTGGCCAATGCCTGTAGCAATTGGCGCGCGTTTTGAAAGTCGCCCTGATAAATAAGGCCGCAGCCTTCTGAGGCCAATCGATAGGCGGTATCGGCATTAGTTTGGTCGCCGATCACCTCTAGCCATTTAGGCGGTGGCGTTTGCAAGCTGTCCAGCCAGGCGGCCTGGTAGGTGTGACCAGCGTGCGTCCATAACATCGGCTCATGCGTCATCGGCGGTTATCCAATACAAAAGGATTAAAATCAGTTTGGGTATCATAGTAGTCTTCGTGTTCTGCGCGTTTGAGAAAAGTCACCACTTTGTAAGTGACGGGCGTAAATGCCACTTCGACCAGCACCTTGGCAATAAATTGTGCCAAGATGATTTGCGGCATCATGGCATCCGGAAACTCGCCCGAACCATAAAATGCCAGCGGAAAAAACAGCATGGTATCGACGGCTTCCCCCACAATGGTAGAACCGATGGTGCGGCTCCATAACCAGCGGCCGCGCGTGATGACTTTCATTTTGGCCAGCACAAACGCGTTGACAAACTCGCCTGCCGCAAACGATACCAACGAAGCCAGCGCAATACGTGCACTGGCGCCAAACACCGATTGGTAGGCAGCCTGATCGTGCCAGTCCGGTGCCGGCGGCAGGGTTACAATCACCCAAGCCATCAGGCTGGCAAAAGCCAGACAGGCAAATCCGGTCCAGATCACCCGGCGTGAGACAGCATAGCCGTAGACCTCGGTCAGAATGTCACCAAAAATAAAGCTGATCGGAAAAAACATGATGCCGGCGCCAAAGGTCAGCACACCGAGCCAGGGCAGATTGAGCTGGGTGATTTTTCCCGGGCCAATCAGATTGGAACACACTAACACCACGGCAAACGCCGCCATGATCAGATCCAGATAGCGATAAGATCGGGTCATCTCGCCCCCTCACTGCGCACATCCAGTCGGTCGCGCAACACATCGCCGCCCAAATTAATGGCCAGAATCAGGCTCATCATGCACAAACCCACCGCCAGCACATAATGCGGCGCCACCAGCATAAAGCGTACGGCATCCCGCAGCATGGCGCCCCACGAAGCATCCGGGGCCTGTATGCCCAGCCCTAGAAATGACAACGAAGCTTCGGCGATCATGACACTGGCCATGCTGTACGCGGCCTCGACCAGCAAAATTGAAATCAGCAAAGGCAACATGTGTCTTGTCATGATGCGCCACTGGCTGGCACCCAGCGACTCGGCAGCCAGCACGTGCATACGCTGGCGCAAGCTCAACGCCTGGCCGCGTGACAAACGGGCATAGGTCACCCAGCCGGTGAGCGTCAGCGCCAGAATCAAATTATTGATGCCCGCCCCCAGCACAGCCGCAAACGCAATCGCCAGCAATATCCCCGGAAAAGCCAGAAAAATATTGGTCACCTGCATCAGCGCCTGGTCCAGCTTGCCGCCATGGTAACCTGCCAAGAGGCCGATGCTGAGGCCAACGCACAGCGTGACACTGGTCACGCAAACGGTCACCAATAGCGACACTTCTACACCGTGGATCACACGCGCCAAGATATCCCGCCCCAGGTCATCGGTGCCTAGCCAATGTTGTGCACTGGGCCATTGCAGTATGGCGTCGAGATGAATCTGGTTAGGCTGCAATGCCAGCACATGCCCAAGCACCACAGCCAGCAGCCAGAATGTCAGGGTCAGCACCACGTAGGTTTTCATGACTGACTCCGGGTACGCGGGTCCAGCCACTGATACAGGAGGTCAGTACACTGATTGATCAAAACATAGCTCAGCGCCACCACCAGCACACAGGCTTGTGTCACCGGGTAATCGCGCTTTTCTATGCTATCGACGAGCAAACGGCCAATGCCGTTCCAGCTGAAAATGGTTTCTGTGATGACCGCCCCGGCCAGCAGGCTGCCCATCTGCAAGCCGACAATCGTCACCAAGGGCAGCAAAGCGGCCCGCAACGCATGCCTGAGCAGCACCTGGCGTTCGCCTAGACCTTTGGCGCGGGCGGTACGGATGTAATCTTCATGTAGCACTTCGAGCAGGCTGGTGCGTGTCATGCGGGTCAGAATCGCGCTCAGGCCCAGGCCCAGCGTCAAGGCAGGCAGCACCATACTGGCCGGATGCCCCATACCGCTCACCGGCAACCAACCCAACCAGACCGCCAGCACCAGCATCAACACCGGCCCCAGCCAGAAAGCAGGCATGGCCGCCAAACGGATGCTGAACAGCGTGATCAATACATCTTGCCAGTGGCCGGCCTTCAGCGCAGACCAGATGCCGAGCGGAATGCCGATAGCGACGCCAATCAACATGGCGCATGCTGCCAGCTGCAGTGTCGCCGGATAGGCCTCTGCCAGCAACACAGTAATCGGCGCATGGGTATGAATGGAGCGGCCAAAATCGCCAGACAGCAAGTGTTGCAGGTAGTGACCAAACTGTACAGTCAGTGGCTGATCCAAACCCAACTCTGCCTGTAGGGCCTGGCGGTCCGCCATGGTGGCAGACTCGCCCAACATGACATCCACCGGATCACCGGGGACCAGATGCAGCAGAGCGAATGTCAGACTCAACACGCCCAGCACCACTGGCAACATTGTCAGAATACGCTTAATCATCACCCTCATGGATCAGCACGGTGGTGCCTGTGGGCACCGCATCAAACAGGGCGATGAGTTCACTGTTACGCATGCGCACACAGCCATGCGAGCCTGGTGCGCCGAGTACGGTGCTGTCTGGCGTGCCGTGGATATAAATGTAACGTTGCATGGTATCGACCGCACCCAGCCGGTTCTTGCCCGGCTCGGACCCGCTTAGCCACAAAATGCGGGTCAGTATCCAGTCTCGCTGAGGGTATTCCTGTTGCAAGGCCGGCGAAAAAATCTCCCCCGTCGGCCGACGGCCGACAAAGACGGTGTTTTCGGCCGCGCCCGCCCCGATTTTGGCGCGAATAATATGCCAGCCCAGCGGTGTACACCCGCTGTTTTTCAGACAGCCCACGCCATTGGCCGCGGTAGACACGGCATAAGAGGCTACTTGGCCGCCGTTGTCATCAAACAAGGTCAGCGTTTGCGCAGGAATGGAAATATCAATATGCATAGCCATTATTCTAAGCGATTTGATCAAAGTGCACGGCAGATTTGCGCGCTGGGGATAGCCAACGGCCGCATTTGCATTAGAATTCGAGAGTCTTTAAACCCACCCATGTTTGATCGATCCTTTTTACAGGTGCCCCATGCCCCATCATGAATTACATTTTCTCCATCGCAGCGGCTGGTTACGTGCTGCCGTGCTCGGTGCCAATGATGGCATTATCTCCACCGCCAGCCTGTTGATGGGGGTGGCAGCCGCCGGGACTGACCAGCAAACGCTGACCATGACAGGCGTGGCCGGCTTGGTCGCCGGTGCACTTTCGATGGCGGCTGGAGAATATGTGTCCGTCAGCTCACAGACCGATATTGAACAAGCTGATCTGGCACGCGAAGCACAGGCCCTCAAAGACCACCCCGAAGGCGAGCTGAATGAACTGGCGGCGATTTATGTGTCGCGCGGGCTCAGTCCGGAACTGGCACAGCAGGTGGCGTTGCAACTGTCAAAACATGACTCGCTGGGCGCCCATGCCAGAGATGAGCTGGGCTTGCACGACCTGAACAAGGCCAACCCCCTGCAAGCGGCAATAGCCTCTGCCGTGGCCTTTTCTAGCGGCGCCCTGCTGCCCTTGCTGACAGCCATATTGGCTCCACAGGGGCAAGTACAACTCTGGCTGATGGCCGCGACCCTGCCTTTTCTCGGCCTGCTTGGCTACATCGCTGCGCGCACCGGCGGCGCCGACATCTGGCCAGGTATCTGGCGTGTGGTACTGTGGGGCGTACTGGCGATGACGGCGACTGCCATGATAGGCCACGTCTTTGGCGTAGCTACCTAAGCACAACCAGTCTTAGCGCAATCAGTCGCTGGTCGGCTGAAACTGCACCTGGGTCAAACCATCCCAATTGCCGTCTGGCATGGGCGTGTAGCCGATCACACTATCGCGGCAGGCCGCAAACTGGCCTTCGTACCAGAGCGGGATCACCGGCAACTGTGCATGTATACGTGCGGTCACGGCGGGCCAGTCCTCACGCTGCAAGTCAGCATCCAGCTGCGGATCCTGATAGCGGCCGCGGTTAAAACCTTGCGGGGGCAAACTGTGCGAACCAAACACCTTGCCATAGATTTCCGGCGTTTTAATGCCCACCCAGGTCAAGCCATACATCTGAAAGTTTCCTTTTTGCACATCGGCAAAAAAGGTCCCCCAATCCAGACTCTTGATTTGCAGATCGATACCCGCGGCCTGCATCTGCGCCTGAAGAATGGTGGCTAAACGCACGCGCTGCGGATCGGTACTGGTTTTGTAGATCAACGTCAGCGGCAATTGCACACCGGCGGCCTGTAACAGTTGATGTGCTTGAGCGGGGTCGTAGGTGTAGGCTGGCAAAGCCGCATTGCCGGCATAATGCTCTGGCGGCAGGATGGCATTGGCCTGACGGCTGCCGCTGACCATCACCTGTCGAATGATGGCTTGCGTATCAATCGCATGCGCCAATGCTTGCCGCACGCGCACATCGCGCAAAAAGTCAGCCTGTACATTGAGGCCCAAATAAGAGTAATTGGCGCCTGCCACCGTACGCACCGTGACATGCGCTTGTTTTTGCAGGTATTTGACCAACTCTGGTGGCAAGTCGCCTTGCACCAGATCAGCCTCGCCACGCTTGAGTTTAAGCACGCGTACATTGGGGTCGCGCACCTCTTCAAACTGCACCATCAGCCCATCGCGTAGCCGTTGCAGCACCAGCGCAGACTGCCACCGCACATACTTGAAGGCGCCACTGCCCACCGGCTGATGGCTGAAGTCATGCCCGGCATCAATCAGTCGGGCGGGCAGTATGCCTACAATCAGGCGGGCAGCAAAATGCGGATCAGGCTGGCTAAGCTCGAAGTCTATGGTCTGCGCATCTGGCGTACGAATCTGACGAATATGCTTGAATTCTGCGGCATGCGGCGAGTCTTTGAGTTGCAACAGACTCTGATAGGTGCGTTTTACATCGGTCGCGGTCAGCGGCTGACCATCATGAAATCTGGCCGCCTGCTGTAAATGAAAGCGGTAATGCAGTGCATCTAGCTGTTGCCAGGAAGCCAGCCCGGGCACTTCATGCGAGCTGGCATCAAACTCAACCAGGCGCTGATAAATCAAACGGTTGATACGCTCGGAAGCCGCATCGCTCGCATAGCGCGGGTCCAGCGTGACTGGGGCCTGTGCGATTGCGAACACCAGTGATCTGGGCGTATCCGACGATTGACAGCCGCCGAGCAGCGTCAGCACCAACCCGGCTGTCGCCAGCCAGTGCCACCGTTGCGCCGCCACGTTATGATTTCTCGAAGACCGCGATGGACTCGACGTGGGCCGTGTGCGGGAACATATTCATCACCCCGGCCGCCTGCAATCGGTAGCCTTTCACTTGGGTCAGAATAGCCGCATCGCGTGCCAACGTAGACGGATTGCAGGACACATACACAATCAGGCCCGGCGCATGGCTGCTTGCAACCTCACCCGCATCTGGCAGCGCCTTGATCAACTCAATCGCGCCATCGCGTGGCGGATCCACCAGCCACTTATCAAACGCGCCCAGCGCCTGTAGCGACTCTGGGGTCATGTCAAACAAATCTGATTCAGCAAACTCGACATTGCTGACGCCGTTGAGTGTCGCGTTTTCCACCGCCCGTTTGACCAGTGCCTGCGAACCTTCTACACCGTACACACTGGCGCCGCTACGGGCAATCGGCAGGGTAAAGTTGCCCAGCCCACAGAAGAAATCGGCAATCCGCTCACCGGCCTGCGGTTGCAGTAACTGCATCGCGCGACGAATCATCACGCGGTTGATAGCTGGGTTGACCTGGGTAAACTCGGTAGGACTAAAGGGATACTCGAGATCAAACTCAGGCAGACTGTAATGCAATTTGTCACCGTGCTCAAACAGCGGTTTAACCGTGTCTGGCCCTTTGGTCTGCGTCCATACCTGGGCACCATATGTCTGCTCGAAATGCTGCAACAAAGCCACATCGGCCTCACTCAGCGCCTCCAGAATGCGGAAAACCAGCACGGTTGCGTCTTCGCCGACCGCCAGT
>CAYTIV010000034.1:0-13647 GCA_964437895.1 uncultured Methylotenera sp. | reverse complement strand
AACAACTCCTCAATCAGCGGCACCACCAGTGCCGAGCCGCTCCAGCGACATAACAACCAGAACTGATCTTGCGTCGTTTGCATGGGCATGGCCGGTGCTGCCGCCGTCACATGCCCGCCCAGCCACGCCGGATAAGGCAAGATCCACAGCCCCAGCACGAGCAGACCACTCAACACGGCAATACCACTCTGCCGCAAGGTGGGGCGGGGCCGCAACTCGACATAATCGCGCCAGTAGACCATGAGCAATGCCAGTGCCACCACACTGCGCAACAAGTACGCGGCGGGTGCAGCTAGGCCGACCCACGACAATGCCGTGACCAGCCAAGGCGTGAGCGCCATCAGCAGAATAAACAACGCAAACGGTGCAATACGGGCAAGTTCATGCCGGGTGAACCAAGGTGGGAGTAACGCAGTCATCAAGCCAGCCTATCTCAAACGCAGGGAGCCTGACCGGCGTGCGGTCAGGGCGCAGCTATTGTACCAACTTTATTTTCCTGTAACTGCGACTGCCGGTTTTGCAGGATATTTTCCAGCTCGACGCGTTTGAGCTGAAAGAACGGCTCGGCACGCATCACTTTTAGATAGGTGCTGGCATCAGCATACAGGCTGATCAGCTCCTGACCGTAGGCATATAAACGGCTATTCTTCTCTTCACAGGACAATAGCTGCTGATGCGAAGCACTCACCTTATTCAGCAACCCTTTGCGTTGCTGGTCGTTGGTATCGAGATCCGTCTTGGCCTGCTTGAGCTGCTGTTGCGTTGCCTGCAACTGCTGCGACTGCGCCTCCAGTTGCGCCTGCAATTGCTGCACCTGTGCCGTCAGCGCGGCCTTGTCTTGGCCCAGTTTCTGATTATCGCCCTGCAGTTGCTGGTTGCGTCTAAGCTCGCCTTGCAGCTTGGCACTGTGGTTGCGCTGCACACTCTGCGCCTGATCCAGCGCCTGCGACAGGCCTTTTTTCTCCTGCTCAAACTGGCTCTGCATGGCAGATTTTTCGGCCTCCAGATCCTGCTTCATTTTTTGCATCAGGATGGCGGCGCGCTTGGCGGACTTATCCTGCTTTTCAGCAGCGAAACTGTAGTTTGCAAATACACTAAAACAGCAAACGCAGAGGAAAACTGACACTGTGGTTTTCATGCTTTTCCTTTAGAATCGGCCATTAAAGTCAACAAAAAACGTATCCACAGAGAAAGGCAGCCCAGAAATCTGGTCTGCGCTGACATAGCGTGAAGATAACCACGCATTTTTGCCTACGCCATACTGAGCCCCCACATAAAACCCTTTGGCGTCTGTACCGCCCAAGCGGAAATTAGAATCTGTGAAGCCATCCAGCATGGCATCGGCTTCCAAGCGACGATAGCCACCAAACACCTGCCAGTCATGTAGTTTATTGACCATGGGGTGGCCAACCATCAATGCCATTTCATAGCCCTCATTCTCTTTTTCGTAGGTGTTGCCCGTGCGACGCTGAATCTCTTTTTGATCAAAACCGATATTCTTCACATAGGCCCCATGCAAGATGACATGCACGGGATCGAACACGGCTAAATCTACCTCACCGGTAAAGTTAATCAGCTGAAACTGTGAGGCCAGTCCACACAAACCACCTGAGCCGCAAAAGTTACCATTGGTGGACCCATCGTTGATACTAAAGGTGTGGTTCCCTTTTTGTCGCCACGCCGGGACGGTACCCGCATATTTCAAGCTATCGTTAACAGGGTTCCGTTCGCCTTCTGCATTTTTAAAATCGTAGTAAGCCACGCCCAATTTCACCTTGCTATCATTGCTAGCCGTCCACTCAACGCCCCCCTGCGCGGCATACAGCCATTTATCCCGCGCTTTATTGGTATTAGAGCTTTCAATCTCTTCCATTGGGAAAGCCCCCACCGATGAAAACACTTTCCAATGTTGATTGATGGCAGGATTCGCACGTGCCACCAAACCATCAAATGCCAGATCAGGGTCCCACAGCAAATCGGTACCAAACACCTGGTTGCCGGTAAAAAATGGGTTGGCAAATCGGCCGCCCGTCAAAGTCAGCCAGTCATACGGTTTAGCCTCAAGAAAAGCACGGTCGAGGCCGAACACAAACTTACCTTGCGAGAAGCCCTCGGTTTGGTTGGGCGTCACTGGTGTCTGTAGCAGGCCAGTCGTAAAACGAATGCCCCCATTCAACCATTCGTTAATGCGAATGTTTGCGCCAAATAATGCTCTAATCCGCTGACGCTCTCTGTCCTCTGTGGTGTTATTCACAACCATATTCTGAACTTCATTGTTCAAAGTGCCTGGAATCGTGTTGCTATCACTGAACATATCCTGCTGGTAGCGCAAGCGTAGGGCGCCTGTCCACTCAACGCGGTCGATCCATTCTGGCAAGCCCAGGCGTTCCTCGGCTTTGTAATTGAGCTTTTTCATGACTTCCTGCTCAATTTCTGCACGCATTTCGTTTTTAACGTGCTCAGGCACATACTGCACCCTAATCGCTTTGGACTGGCCGGCAGTCGCCTGATCCATCGGCTGCGCCTTATGCGCCTCTAAAGCCTCATCCTCTGCTTTCGCTTTTTGCTTGGCTTGCTGCGCTTGTTTGAGCAAGGCATCTGCTTTGTCTTTTGACAACACACCTTCTTGTACCAGCAACTCAATCAAGCTCATGGTCGTAGCGCGCATATCCTCCAGTGACTCGCGCTCACCCGCTGCAACATTGGCTGATTGCACACCAAACACAGTGGCCAGCACTAAAGGGATCATCCAGTTTCTTGCTTTAATCTTCATTATCGTTTCCTAATTACAAAGCGCATTTTTTGCGTTGTCTATCGCGTGTTTAAGACATATTTTTGGAGGCCATACGAACGATGACTTTCCTTGGCATATCTTCAGGCGCGGATTCTTTCAAAGGGGGAATATTGCTTAAGACTTTTCGAATCAAGGCGTCAATTTGCACATCGCCACTAGAGTCAATCAGTTCAGCATGATCAATATCACCCTGCGCGGTCAGAAATACCCTGACATCGACCTGATACTTAACTTTGTTCAATCCATCTTCAGCATCCAGAGCCCGTTTAATCTGTGCATCGACTTTGTTGGTAAACCAAGCGAACGCCGCCATATTTTTTTTACCGCCAATTTTGGGGCCAGTGGTGACATCACCGCCCTTGTACTCATTGTTCACGGCACCGGCCTGAAATGGGCTAGGTCCATCACCAGCTGCACCTTCCATCTTCAGATTTTCAGCCGGTGGGGCCTGAACAGGCTTAGGCTCTGGTTCCTTAGGCGCGACTTTCGGCTGCTCTTTGGGGGTTTCTTTAGGCGGCTCTTTCGGCGGCGGGGGCGGTGGCGGTGGTGGCGTGTCCGGCAACAATTTCACCGTTGTAATTTGCTTTTTCTGGGCGGGGCCGCCAGAAAACAATTTTTTAATGCCATAACCAATGCTGGCCAGCACTGCCAGCACTAGCGCAGCCACCAGCACACGGGTCATCCACACACGCGTTGCAGATACCGGCTGCACGTCGTCGTCCATCATCACGGTCTCGTTCATAGCCATGATTAGGTGCCTATCTTGCCGGTAACCAAGCCGACATTTTCAATTTGCAGGCGGTTGACCAAATCAATGACGCCGATGACACCGGCATACGGCGCTTGCGGCTGCCCCTTGATCATGACGTTGAATTTGGGATCCATGGCTTTGGCCTGATTCAGCTGGGTCTCCAGCTCGGCCATGCTCACGCCCACACCGTTCATGGTCAATGTGCCCCCCTGCTGTACCTGCACAATTTTGATATCGTGCTTTTCGGTACTGGGTTTGTTAGACGGCTTGGGCAGGTTCATAGTCAGCCCCTGCACCCCGGCGGTCGTCATCAGAATAAAGATCACCAGCAGCACATAGGCCAGATCCAGCATAGGCGTGATGTTGATGGTGTCGTACGGTTGTGCGTCGTTTTGGACTTGCATGGCTTACTCCACCACTTTCTTAGTCACCAGACCGACTTCGGTGATATCCAACCGTTTACAGATCTCCAGCACCTCGGATACTTTTTCGTAATGCGCGGCGGCATCGCCCTTGAGCACCACGGGCAACTCGGGATTGCTGCCCTTGTACTCGGCCAGGCGCTGCTCTAATTGCGCCATGTCGACCGGGAACGCATCCAGATAGACACTGCCGTCACTGGTCACCGTGATGGCGCGCATCTGCGGCTTGGCCAGCGCGGCCGAGTTCACCGTGTGCGGCATGTCTACCTTGACGCCTTGCACCGAGGCCGTGGTCATGATGATGAAGATCACCAGCAACACATAGGCCAGATCCAGCATGGGCGTGATATTGATCTCGTCGTAGAGCTGGTTCTCTTCCTTGACGCCTTCAGACATCGTCTAAACCTTATTCCTTGCCGTACAGTTCGGCTGTACGGGTGATGAACTCATCGACAAAAATCTGCATGGCGATGGTGATGTTTTTGACGCGGCTCGCCAGGTAGTTGTAGCCAAACAGCGCCGGAATCGCCACGCCCAAGCCCGCTACTGTGGCCAGCAGCGCAGCCGCAATCCCCGGCGCAATCGCGTTCACGTTCACGTCACCTGCGGCAGCAATCGCGGCAAAGGTAATCATCACCCCCACCACCGTGCCTAGCAGACCCAAGAAAGGCCCACCCGAAATCGCGATGGTTAGCAACACCATCATGCTGTTCATGCGCTGCGTCTCACGCACCAAATCCGCATCCACAGCCGCTTTGATGGCGTCGATAGAGGCGCCACCTAACGAGACTTTGCCATCCACCTCACGCTTTTTAATTTCGCGCAGGCCGGCTTTATAGAGGCCAAACAGGTTGGAGTGGGTATAGGCACCGGTTTTATCCAGGGTCAGCAAGTCACCTGCTGAGGATTGCTGAAAACGCTTGAGAAACAGCGCGTTATCTTTATCGGTACGGCTGACCAGGCGTGCTTTGCTCACCATGACCCAGGCACTGATGGCAAACATCACGGCCAGAATCGCAATCACCACCTTGGCATCCACCGTCAGGCTGTCGATCAAGATGGCGATGTAGTTAGGTTCACCGCCCTCTTCGGCCGCCTCAGCATCGGCAGCAATCACCTTGACCATGCTGGCATCGGCACCCTGAGACTGCGCCACCAGCGCAAGCCAGGCGGCGCTACGTGCGGTAGCGGCTAATTGCCACTCATCCACTTCCGCATCCAGATTTTGACCCAGTGCCACCCCGGCAGCGGCTTGCGCATCTGGCGCGGCCACTTGCCCGGCCACCTGGCCGTTGAGGTAAATTAAGGCCTGCCCGCCCTGAAACACCAATGCCACGTGCTGCCATTGACCTGGCTTCAATTCACCTGCTTGTGTGCTGGCACCCCCAGCCTGCAAGGCCAAGGTTTGACCAGCCACAGACAACGTGACATTGCCGCTTTTAAAAATCTCAGCGGTTTGTGGCAGGCTGGCCGGTTTTAACCAAACGGACCAAGTACTGCCATTGGCGAGTGCTGGGATAGTAGGCAACGTCAGGCTCAGCGGACTCTGGTGCAGCGTGGCACTTTCGGCAATCAGGCCGGCTTTTTGCAACACCGCGTTACCGCTGGCGCTCAATTGGGACGGGCCGCTGTCTTTAAGCAAGGCATTTTCTGAAAAGGCAAAACGGGCCAGCAAGGCCGGGTCGCGCAGCGCACTCACATCACTGGCCGCTTTGGCAGATTCATTGCCAGTGGCGAGGCTGATAAACAAGTCTTTGTTGGCAGCGGTCAGCTGCGGCAATACCACCCATGCCACCGCCAGTTCGTTGACGGCATCGTATTTTTCTAGACTGAACTTGAGCTCAGTCTTGTCATCCGCAGCGATAAAGCGCAGATCGGCGCCATCGACACTGGCACCGGTAAAGTCAAAGTTACCTGAATGCAGACGCACCAGCACCGGCGCCTGATTGACCGCCTCCTTGATGTTGGCGGTGTCTATCGTGATTTTCTGCTGGGTCGCCCAGTCAGGATTCCAGGCGGCTGACACCGCAGTTGAGAGGCTAAATGCCAACGCCCCGACCAATATTCCTAAAGAGTTCTTCATAGCTTCGCTGTCGAGTTAATTCGAGCAGCAAGTCTATAGAGCGAATGTTGCAGTCACATTAAGAGCGGACTAGTCGGACTAGTTTTTTATGACACCGGGCTGCCAAATGCAAAAAGCCCGGAAACTCGGGCTTTTTGTAAGCAAGTGCAGAAGGCTTATTCGCGCTGACGACGACCAGCAATCCAGCCGATTAAGGCCAAACCTGCCAACATCAGGCCAGATTGTGCTGGCTCAGGCACGGCTGCCGCATAGGCCACATTACCCACGCCAGACAAGCCCAGCGACGTGTCATACGCCAAAAAGGCATCGCTGGTATCAGTTGTACCGGCTATCAGGCTCAAACCGATGGCAGGGTGCGTGCTGTCCAGTGCCCATTCTACGCCGGTAAATACACCGTCTTGAAACACGGCAGTGGCCGGGGACAACGCAGGCGTTGCCAAGGTGAACAGGCTGCTGCCAAAGCTGAAATTCAGGCTGCTCAGGCTAATCAACTCGGTGCCTGAAGCCAGCAAGCCGGCATCGTCAAAGCTGAACTGGGCTTGATACTGCGTGCCGCTGTAGTAGCCGGAATCAACCTGACCCGTCAATTGCAGGGACTGAATGGCCGCCTGTGCAGGCATGACGACTGCCAGCAGCGCCATCAGAGTTACTTTTTTCATCCATGTATTCATTACAAAATTCCTTTACTTAAGATTAAAGTGTGAAGTCACGGGCTGGGGAGACTTGCTTGGCAGTCAGCCCTTTCAGCGTGACCAGCGGTTTGGCCGCGGCCGGACCCGCATAACCATCGCTATCGATCATCACTTGCACGCCTGCGGTCACATCGAGCACACGCAAGTGGCCGTCATTCACGGCATTTGCCGCAGAGATGCCCAGTGAAGCAAGCAAGGCGGTTAACTGCAGTTTGTCGGCATAGGGGGTAAAGTCAGTGATGGTATCGCCGGCTTCACGCAGACTGCTGTAAACAAACACGTCATTGCCAGCGCCGCCGGTCAGCGTGTCTACACCGAGTCCGCCATTGAGGGTGTCATCGCCGGCGGTGCCCACCAGTACGTCACGCCCAGCGGTGCCATTGCGCACCACGCCTGCGGTCGTCGTCGCAATCGCAACATCAATCAAACGGCCACCACGGTCATACTGATTTTCCAAACCGTACAGATTGGAAGTCACTTCATCCCCATCGGCTTGATTCAAACGGCCCAGACCGCCTTCGGCTTTAGGGGCTTGAATATAGTTAGCCAACGCCTCTTGGTAGGTAATGGTGTTGGGGCTGTTCTCAAACACCACAGCATTGGCTGCAAACGGATAACCGTCACCGCCCGCTGCGGTAAAGTCAATGGTGGTAAATGAGAAGGTGCGGCTGTTGTTCACCACCACGCCATGATCAATCAGCACCGTACCGTCATCTAACACCACGCGCTGAATACGGCT
Source organism: uncultured Methylotenera sp. (assembly GCA_964437895.1). GTDB lineage: Bacteria > Pseudomonadota > Gammaproteobacteria > Burkholderiales > Methylophilaceae > Methylophilus. Next base: position 6,166 of record CAYTIV010000034.1, on the reverse strand, counting down.
ACCTGTACCCGCTGTCGTTCTAGCCGGGTTGCGGCTGTCATAAGTCACCTGCATGCCGGAGATCTGTGGGAAGCGGCCATTGGCACGACCAGTCGGGCTGGTATCGCCATAGCCATGTTCCAGCAAGTCTTTCAACTGCGTCGCGTTCATTTCTGGCGCGCGTTTGACCAGGTTGGTAAATGGCAGCACATTGAAGGTATCACCCACCGACAGATTGCCAGGCGTCGCGATATTGGTACGAATACCGCCACCGTTTTGAATCGCAATATCGGTTTTGCCGGCAAAGCGCATGGCATCTGCCACCAGATTACCCAAGCCGGTTTCAGCATTACGCACGCCAGCCACAAACGTACACGGCAAGGCTGAGCAAGTGGTATGCGTAGGGCCGTTGAGTTTCACCGCTGTGGTGCCGATGATTTGTGCGTTGAGCGCTGCAATATAGTTGAGCACTGGGCTGACCACTTGCGCTTGCAAGGTTGGGTCGCCGCTGACACGATCTGCATCCGCCGCCGCACCACTCACGCGCATCATCTTGCTGGACTCGATGCCCGTAAACGTGCCGTTGGCATCATCAATCGTGAAGTTGACCTGACCCACATAACGATTACCAAAATGGCTGGTCAACACCGGCACAGTACGCCCATAAGCGTCCGTCGCATTCACTGGGTGTGAGGTATACGTGGCAGCCACACCGCCGTTAATCAGTGCATCATCCGGATCGACCATCAACTCATGGCCCCCGCCAGACAACACCAGATCTACGCCTGACAGGGCAGGAATCACCACATTGATTTCATTGGACGCGTTTTGCAGATGGCTCATCAAAATAACGGTGCGCACACCCTGCTCGTTACGCAGTCGGTTAATTTCTGCCTGAATCAGCGGAATCAGTGCCTGCAGGTTTTGTGCCTCAGTGTTATTGGCATCGTAACCAATCACGTTGACCGCACCAGGCGAGGAGATGCTTGGCAGCAAGGGGGTTGTTGCGCCAACCAAACCGATTTTATGACCGGCGGTTGTCGTAATCACTTTAGACGGTGCCACTTTGCCACTGGCTTTGAGGGCATTGAACTCTGCCGTCGCATCAAAGTTGAGGTTGCTGGATAAATAAGTGCTGCCAGAGACTTTGGCAAAGCGGGCAGCGATTTGTGGGCCCAGGTCAAACTCGTGGTTACCAAACACCATGGCATCAAAGCCAATCTGGCGGGTGGCAATCGCATCGTAAAAGTCTTGACCGCCATCCGTGTAGCTGGTGGCCAGATTGTTCAGGCTGGCGGTAAAGCGTGGGCCAGGCAAGAAGGCATCGCCCGCGTTTAATTTCAATACGGTACGGCCTTGGCCAACAGCGGTGGTTTCTGCGTTTTTAATCACAGCCGCCAAACGGTCTATACCGCCGTAAAACGAAATGGCCTGACCGGCGTTGTCGCGCAGATTGCCCTGTGCAGACAACAGCCAGCTTTCTTGGTCACCCACGTGCAGTACGGTGACACCCTCAGCCCAGGCCGCACCGGCCGTCATGGCCAGCGCCACACACGCGGTTAATTGTTTCAGTTTAAACATGACATTCTCCAAGCGTGCCGTGACAGATCACGGCACGTATGACATTGATTGATGAGTAGACGCGATTAACGTGATTGACGACGGCGCACCAAGCCCAGTACGCCCAAGCCTGCCAGCAACATGGCAACGCTGTCAGCTTCTGGCACGGGCGTCACCGCAGCCACAGTAAAGGCTGCGGTATTCGGTACCAGTGCAGCAGATACAGTGTTGTTTACAGTATCGATGTTCCAGTTGTTGATGTTGGCCACTTGTGCCTTGTAATCGGCAAAGCTGCTCAGGCCATCACGTACACCGTTGTACTCGGCATAGTCAGGGTTGCTAGAAGCGCCTGCTTTGGCGGTCAACTCAATCGCGTTTACGCCAGCAGTCAGACCGGTGTTGGTCAAGGCGCCATCCGTTGCGAATTTGCCATTGGTAATTGCGCTCAAGAACGTGGTCGGGGCAGTCGCTGCTGCGCCCAGAAAGGCGTATACCGTTTCAGCTGAGTTAGCAATGCCCCAGTTGCTGCTGCCGCTGACACTGACGCGAGACAACAAGCCAGTAGAAGCAGACAGCATGGCTTTGTCGTAGGCTGAAAAGCGCACCACTGTCCCTGCTGCCACGGCGTCGCTGGCCACCCACTGGTTATAGCTTTCGCCTGTGTTAAAAGCGCTGCCTGTCCACTCGTTATCGGTGAAGTAGATGCTGGTGTTAGCGGCGATGTCGACAAAAGTCACAAAGGACAAGCCATCTTCATCGGCGTTGAAGGCGGTGAACATGATGTCACCGGCATTCAGGGCCGCGTTGGCCTGGCTGGACAACAACATGGCGGCGATTAAACTGATTTTTTTCATCTTAAATATCCTCTCACTCGATTTTAAAAATAACTGATTGATTTGTTATGGTTGATTACCAGCGCACATCACGTTGTGCGTCTAGTTGGTTCATGGCTAATCCTTTTAAGGTCACCAGCGGTTTGGCCGTGGCCACGCCCGCAGTGCCGTCGGTATCGATCTGCAATTGCACTCCGCCAGAGACACTGACCCAGCGTGCAACACCGTCTGCAAACGGCTGGTTGCCGGTGTAGCCTATGCTTTGCAGCAGGCTGCTGATCTGTAACTGATCTTGCCCTGGGGTAAAGTCGGTAATGGTGTCCGTTGCGTCACGCAGGCTCTGATAGACAAAGGTGTCACGGCCAGCCAGCCCGCTGAGGGTATCGGCACCCAGCCCACCGGTGAGCACGTCATCACCCGTCGTACCGACCAAGGTGTCGCGCTGACTGCTACCGTTGATGGCTTTCACCAGCTGTACACCGACGATGACTGGGTCATGGTCAGAAGAACGGTAAGGGGTGTCTGAGTAGAGGTCTTGCGGCTTGAACTCGGTGTTGTAATCAATCACAAACGGTTCATCCGCATTGATGTGCCAGTGCCCAGTGCCAGTCACTTGTGCCGCCATGCTGCTGCTTGCCAGCGCGTGGTCCAGATACCCGGCTTCGCCATCAAACACGTAGGAGTAGTCGGTCTCGCCATTGAAACGGGCGATCTGGTCTTGCAAGCCACCCGCCGCCAGCGTCAAGATGGGATCCTCTTTACCGTAGGCATTCAGGTCACCAATCACCACCACATCTTGGTCAGCAGACTGCGCTTGTACCGTATTGATAAATTGCAACAAGCGGTTGGCTTGAGCGGTACGCTGCGGGTTGTAGCAACCTTGACCATCACCCTGATCTTGGTCGGCACCGGCAGCCCCTGAGCAACTCTTAGACTTGAAGTGGTTAACAATCACCGAGAACTTCTCGCCATTGGCGGCAGCAAAGGTTTGCGCCAGTGTGGGGCGGTTGTTGATACTGTCGGTATCAGACAAGGCTGCAGCGGTCGGCGTCAGCTTGGCCGGTTTGTAGATCATGGCCACTTTAATCGCATCGGTGCCGGTGCCAGTCACTGGGTCAGCCACCACGGCATAAGTATTAGCACCCAAGACCGCATTGAGGCCATCCACCAGGTTTTGCGCGGCGGTCATGCCGTTGTTCTGGATCTCCATCAGCCCCACTACGTCGGCATTCATCGCCGTTAAAGCACGCACAATCTTGTTACGCTGACGGTTGAATTCGACCAGATTATTGGCACCACGACAGTTGGCGGCAGACACGCTGCTGCCCAAACTGCAGCCTTGGCCCGTTTGGCCGCTGGCGGTTGCGCCATTCACAAAGGTAGTGAAGTAGTTGAGTACATTAAAGCTAGCGATCTTGACGTTGCCCTGTACGCTGTCCGGTGTGGCGGTACGAGGGTTTTCACGGCTGAATTGCACAGCAACAGTAGGATGCAGTTTGTAGTCGCGTGGGCCCGGATTAGAGGCCGTGATCAAACCATGGTCAATCACGCCGGTCAGGTTTTCTACCACGTCGCCTGCGCGCAAGGTGTTGTCTTCACCGATAAAAGGAATCGGATTCGGGTTTTGCAGGCTGCTGCCATCGTCCAGCACCAGACGACGACGGGCATTATCATCTGCCAGCGTCGCGGCGGCAGCAGAGCTTGCCGGGTACAGATTGCTAGGCTTGATCATGCGGCCTTCGGCAGACAGTGTGACCTGACCATAACGGCCTTGGAAGTAGTTTTGTGAGGCGGTGAGCGGCGACACAATGCGTACCAGCATGCCTTCATAGGCTTCCAGATCGCCTTCTGCCACTTCAGGCAGGGTGATGTCTGTTGGCAGCACGACTTCACTGCCCAACACTTGCAAACCGCTGATATTGCCGAGTTGGGTGACGGTATTAAACTCCGTCACCGTGGCGGTTAATCTGACTTTTTGATTCACGCTGACCGTGGGCGTGACGCCAGTGCCCAGGTAGACAAACACACCATCCGAGGTCAGTGGATTGCCGTCGCCAGTCGCATCCTGCAGATAAAAGCCATTCAGGCCAGGAAACACGGCCGTGACCACCCCTTCGGTGGTGACCGTCTGCCCATTGAGTGGACTCACCGCAGTGGTTCCCAGTGCGCTGCCCTGAATCTGGTAAATACGGGTGATGGTGCTATTTTTAACCGTGATGCTGACGCTACAAGTCGCGGTTTGCGCTTCGTTATTGGCAAACTGCACGTCTGCCGTGTATTGCCCGGCGGGCAAGCTTCCATCCAGTTGCAGGTTAACCGTGGCCGCAGTGCCATCGCTACCCGCCGCGATCAAGTTATTCAAGCTTAGACCCGCAGGGGCAGAGGACGCCAACGTCGCCGCATTCACCACGCTATCAGCATCCGTTGCCTGCAACAGCACGCTGCCAGCTTCGCCAACTTGTAATGAAACCGCTGGGCATGAGGTCACGATAGGCTGATTGCTGCCACTGCCACCCGCACAGGGATTCACAGCTGTGCTGCTGTTGCGCGGCGCAGGCGTGCCGGTCACAAAGTCACTGCCGTTTTGGTTTGTATCCTGGCAGCCATTGTTTTTACGCAACAAGGCGCTGCTGCTGTTGATGGCTGGCGCAACCGTGCCTTCAAAAAAGTTCGCGGTGCCATAGCCCACCATATCCACGACCTGTGCCAGTTGTGTTGTACTACAGACGACGGAGCCGCCGTTACAGGCCAAACCGGTACTGTTGTTCACCAACAGCACCTTGCCATTGGTACCACTCATGTCGGTACCGTTATTGCTCACATCGGCGCCTGGTAAGGCCAAACCATTGGCAGCGCTGCGCAAGCCCACCAAGTAATATTGACCTGGATGCAACAGGCCGGTCAGCGTGGTCACGCCATTGGCAGCAAAATTGCCGGTACCGGTGGCACTGCCATATTGCACAGACCAGCCATTGATATTCACTGCGGTGCTACCGGCATTGAACAACTCAACAAAGTCCTGATTATAGACATTGCCCTGGCCACCATAGATCTGGCTAATCACCACCTCGGCACTCACAGGAAGACTCAGGGAAGCCAGGCCTAGCCAAGCCAGTGCCCAGTGCATTTTTTTCAGTTTCATTCAGGACTCCGTGTTTTTCAGACGCGTTAAAATCCTGATTACTTTAGCAACTTGCCTGAGCGCCAATATTAAGATTCGCAACAGGAAACTAGGCAGCTCGGACTAGCCAACCCGGGCAAAAACAGGCGCATTTGTACAGTTTTAGGTCAAGAACCAGCCCAACAGACTAATCCGCGCGCCCAAAGAAAAACGCCCACCAGAGGGTGGGCGTTTGAGCAATGACTACAACAATACCAGCGATTAATCTTCCAATCGTATCGTCTTAACCGTCACGATTGGCGGCAGCTCTTTAGGCGCAACATTCTGGTTATTCATCTGCGTGCTCAGATTGTCAGTCATGGCATTTGCCGCGCCTGCTGACGTACTTGAGGAGCTCAGTGCAGCGCCTGCCAAACTACCCGTATCCGCCACCGGTACGCCAGAAGAGGCGCCAGAGACGGTAATGTTGGAGCTGTTCAATACCTGGGTCGCACCTACAATCAAGTTGCCAGCGGCTACCCCGGCTTCACCCGCATCTAATACACCGCGCGGGGCAAACAGGGCCACGGTGGCATCTTCCAATTTAGGCCCTTGCTGTGGACCATTTGGACCATCCGGGTCATAGGTCTGGGCACGAATACCAGACCCTGACGCCACACCTTTCACCTCGACA
>CAYTIV010000033.1:0-13764 GCA_964437895.1 uncultured Methylotenera sp. | reverse complement strand
AGACAGTCGAAAAGTCATGTTAGGGCAAGGGCTGTCAGCGCTGTCATTTCGCGATGTGAGTGCACAAATCAAACCTGAAACGGCCTTGATGCGCAGCCTGCTCCCTAACAGTGTGTTGCAGGTGCTGGAGCAGAACTTCGACTTTGACCTACTGACGCCGCAGAAGATGCTTGAAAAATATGTGGGGCAGTCAGTCACGGTCATCAAAACCCATCCGGCCACCGGGACGGAAACCGAAGAAGCGGCGACCGTGCTGTCGGCACAAGATGGCGTGGTTCTCAAGATTGGTAACCGCATCGAAACTGGCATCCCGGGCCGTATCGTCTACCCCAGCGTGCCTGGCAAACTGAAAGACCGCCCTACACTCACAACACAAGTGCAATATAAAGGGGGCGAACAGGCCACGCTTGAACTCAGTTATCTGACCGGTGGACTGCAGTGGAAAACGGATTATGTGGCTGAGCTCAACGCGCAGGAAGATGCCATAGACCTCTCAGCTTGGGTCACGCTCACCAATACCAGCGGCACGGCTTACCCCAATTCTAAAGTGCAACTGGTCGCGGGGGATGTCAACCGTGTGCAGGAGGCCATTCGGCCGAAAGCCATGATGATGCGTGCCGAAGTCATGTCTGCCGATGCGCCAGCCCCCAGTGAGCAGGGTCTGCTCGAATACCATCTCTATACGCTACCACGCGCCACCACCATTGCCGAAAACCAAACCAAACAAGTGGCCTTGCTCTCAGCACAGCATATCCCGGCCAGCAAACAGTTGCTACTTAATGGCGCAGACTACTATTATCAGAGCGCCTACCGCGACATTGAAAAGAAGCAAAAGGTGCAGGTCTATGTCGAGTTTGAAAACAAGGAAAGCAGTAAGCTGGGACTCCCCTTGCCTAAAGGAACCATGCGCGTTTATAAAAAAGATCTGGATGGCGCAGCGCAGTTTGTCGGCGAAGACCAGATTGACCATACCGCCAAAAATGATACGGTACGCCTCAAACTGGGTAACGCGTTTGATGTGACGGCAGATCGGGTGCAAACGGACTTCAAAAATCTCAGTAAACAAAATCAGCCGCCCGTCTATGAGAGTGCTTATGCCATCACCTTGCATAATGCCAAAAAAGAGGCGGTCACCGTGACCGTGCAAGAGCCGCTGAATGGCGACTGGAAAGTGTTGAGCGAAACCTTGCCACACAAAAAAACCAGTGCGCATCAGGCAAGCTGGCAAGTGCGCGTGCCAGCGGAGGCTGACTTGACGCTCAAATATCGCGTGCAGGTTAAATATTAAGTCCAGCGCAAGAAACACAGATTACGACGCTAAGATGCCGCAGGCGTGTAACCACTGCCAGCGGCGACTGCGCATCTCCCTCATCATCCCTAGCATGCTTGTCATTAAGGTGATTTCTGGCTTGCAGTTGTGCGCAGCACGCGGCGTGACAAGTGATGACTCGCTCGTATACTGAATGACATCATCACTAAAAACGCGCGCGCGTGGGATAATCCTGTTTTATTGACTCATTTGGTAACTTCTATGGCTGCCGGTACCCTTTATTTCATTCCTGTCCCCCTTGCCGAAGGGACGACACCGCAACAGGTGTTGCCGCCCGACGTCGTGCAGCGTATGCATAGCCTGCGCCATTTTATTGTAGAAAATGAAAAAACCGCCCGACAATTTCTGACCGCCAGTGGTCACCCAGTGCCTATTCGAGAGTTATCGCTGTCCGTGCTGACCAAAGATACGCCAACGAAAGACTTGGCTAAGCTGTTACAACCGATACAGCAAGGAACAGACGTGGGATTGATGAGTGAAGCAGGCTGTCCTGGCATCGCAGACCCTGGTGCAGCTCTGGCCGCTGTCGCTCACCAAAAAAACATACGGGTAGCCCCCTTGATTGGGCCAAGTAGTCTGTTGCTGGCGTTGATGGCCAGCGGACTGAACGGGCAGCGCTTTACCTTTCTCGGCTATTTGCCTAGCGAGAAAGCAGAACGCATCAAAACCATCAAAGGCATAGAATTTGACTCAAGAAAACAGCAAGCAACGCAACTGTTTATTGAAACGCCCTACCGTAACCAGCATGTACTGGAAGACCTGATCGAGCACCTGCAACCGCAGACACGCCTGTGTGTGGCCTGCCAGGTGACGGGTGCCGATGAATGGATAGTGACCAGAACCGTCGCAGACTGGAAGAAATCCACACTGCCAGACCTGCATAAAAAACCGACTGTTTTTCTGCTGTTGGCCTGATCGCCACCACCGTTGCAATCAGGTGCGCCCGCGCATCACTGTCCGCGCATAAACATTTTATCGAGATCGGCCAGGCTCACCTGAAACCAGGTGGGTCTACCGTGATTACACTGGCCGCTACGCTCAGTGGTTTCCATGTCTCGTAGCAAGGCATTCATTTCGGTCAGCGTCAGCTGACGGTTAGCTCGCACTGCGGCATGGCATGCCATGGTGCCCAAAATTTCATTCTGTCTTTCCAGCAGCACACGGCTAGCCCCATACTCACTGAGGTCACGCAGCACCGCGCGTGCCAGCGCAACCGCATCGGCATCTTGCAACATGCTGGGGACCGCTCGAATCGCAATCGTCGTCGGTGACAACGTGGCCAGATCAAACCCCAGTTGCTGTAAAGTATCCGTGCCTTGCAGGCTTTGCAGCGTAGCGACTTCACTCTTTTCCGCATGAAAACTGATAGGAATCAGCAAAGGCTGTGTCGCCATCGCCTGCTCGCTGATTGCCAGTTTTAGCCGCTCATACATGATGCGCTCGTGCGCGGCATGCATATCTACCACCACCATGCCCTGCGCATTCTGCGCCAGAATATAAATGCCATGTAATTGGCCGACAGCAAAGCCCAGCGGGTACTGGGGTGGCGAGACTGCGTCTGCCGCAACCGCGTCAGCCATCACCTCTGGCGCACGTGCAAAGGTTTCCATAGCGATGGAAGGCGCATCGGTTTTTTGGGGGGGGATGGCTTGCAGATCCCCATACATCTGATCATAAAACTGTTGTGCAACAGCCGCACCAGCATTACCGATGTTGGGATAATGCCCACTCAACAGGGGGCGAGCATGCAAGGCCATTTCCACCTGCTCACGCGGCATCATCGGGGCCTGACTCAGCCTAAAGGGATTAAACGGCGCCTGCACCGGCTGGCTGGCCTGTATTTCAGCCGAGGTTTTACCAAGTGCCTTGTGCAAACTGTGAAAGATAAACCGATGTACAGCCTGGGATTCACGGAAACGCACCTCTGTTTTGGCCGGATGCACATTCACATCCACCAGCGCCGGATCTAGTTCCAGAAACAGCACAAATGCAGGATGCTTGTCGCCATGCAATACATCCTGGTAGGCTTGCTTGATGGCATGCGCTATCAGTTTGTCGCGCACAAAACGGCCATTCACGAACACATACTGGCTATCGCGGCTGTGACGCTGGTAGGTCGGCGACGCCGTCATCCCCCACAGGCGCAAGCCACCACTATCCTCCTCCAGCCAAACACTTTGTGCCGCAAACTCACTGCCCAGCACATCGGTGATACGCTGTTGGGGCGTGTTGGCCGCCAGTCTGGTGATGGCTTTACCATTATGCTGTAACAAAAAACCGACGTTGGGCCGAGAAAAGGCAATCCGGGTAAACGCATCTTCACAGTGACCAAACTCCGTGTTCTCGGTTTTGAGAAACTTGCGTCTGGCCGGCGTGTTAAAGTAAAGATCATGCACCTCAACGATAGTGCCAGCATCCAGTGCTGCCGGGCTAATCACCTGCGCGTGCGTGCCCTCGGTGGCGATTTGCCAGGCATGACTGGCCTGTTGCTGACGACTGGTAATTTGTGTCCGTGAAATGGAGGCGATGCTGGCCAGCGCCTCACCGCGAAAGCCTAGGCTACCTACATTTTCCAGGTCTTCCAGCGACTGGATCTTGCTGGTGGCGTGACGAGTTAACGCCAAAGCCAGTTCATCCTTGGCGATGCCATGGCCATTATCACTGACCTTGAGCAGTTTCATGCCGCCTTGTTGCAGCGCGACCTGTATCTGTGTACTACCGGCATCCACACTATTTTCCAGCAGCTCCTTGAGGGCGGAAGCCGGACGTTCTACGACCTCTCCGGCGGCAATTTGTGAAATGAGTTGATCGGGCAGTAATTGGATTTTCATCCTGACATTTTAAACCGTTTGGTAGAATGCCTGTATGTTCGACCATGAATTTGATCAATATTTGTCGCGTTTTACACTGGCCCGCAGCGTGCGCCGTCAGCATCATTTTTATGTCGGGCCGACCAACTCCGGTAAAACATATCAAGCATTGGAAACATTACGCCAAGCGGCTTCCGGCGTGTATTTGGCCCCCTTGCGTCTACTGGCCATGGAAGTCAGGGATAGGCTGATGCAGGCGGGGGTGCCATGCAATCTGGTCACCGGCGAAGAGCGCGTCATGGTCGCCGGCGCCCGCCACACGGCCTCAACCATTGAAATGATGCGGCCTGACCATGCGATCGACGTTGCCGTCATCGACGAGATTCAGATGTTGATGGATCCTGATCGCGGCAGCGCCTGGACCGCCGCGCTGGTCGGGGTACCCGCTAGACAAGTATTCATCTGCGGTGCCAATAGCGTGACTGCAAGTTGCACCCGGGTGCTAGCAGCGCTAGGCGAGCCCTATACGCTGACCCATTTGCAACGTATGACACCCCTGTTGATTGAAGACGAAAGCATCTGTGGTGCGCACTACCATGCCTCCAAGCTGCGACAGGCGTTGCAAGCGGGCGATGCCATCGTGGCTTTCAGCCGCAAGGATGTGCTGACGCTGGCGGCGCGTACTCGGCAATGGGGATTCAGCGTAGCCACCATTTACGGCGCCTTGTCACCGGAGGTGCGACGCCACGAATCTGCTCGTTTTGCCAGTGGTGAAGCGCAGATTCTGATCGCAACGGATGCCATCGGCATGGGGCTGAATCTGCCTATCCGACGCGTGATTTTTGCCAATATCCACAAGTTTGATGGCGTTGCACCGCGCCCACTCAACGCGACTGAAATGCGGCAGATCGCCGGGCGTGCTGGCCGTCACGGCTTGTATGAGACGGGCTACGTCACGGTGCTGGAAGATGATGAGCAATGGCATCTACAGGCAATGCTGGAAACCGACGATACCCAGCCGCCTTTCGCGCTACCGATGGCCATGCAGGCGGGGGATATCGAGGCGCTGAGTCAACGTATTCCCACCTGGCGCCTAGCCGAGTGTATTGCGCATTTGCAGGCCCACTACAACACCGACACAGGCGGTGCGCCCTTACAATGGCAGATCACCCCGCTGCAGTATCAACAGGCACTATTGATCGATGCGGTGGCCCCTGCGCTCAGCATGCGCGACAAATATCGCTTGGTCTGCGCGCCGTTGGCAATACAGGTACCGATTGCGCGTGATTACTTTGTACAGTGTGTGGAAGCCGTCGCCACCGGACAAGTGCGTGCGCTCCCGCAGCTCCCAGACTGGTTAAATGGGCAGCAGGCACAGTATCTTGAGCAGGCAGAGCTGATCTGCCAGCATCTGAGCCTGTATAGCTGGCTGTCGTATCAGTACCCACAGGTGTTTACGCAACGGGAAGCGGTCACTGAGGCGAGGCAACGCCTCAACAGTTATATTAGCCGGGCCTTAAAAGTACAGGCCGGTTATGGCAAGACCCAACGCGAGGCAGAACTGGCCTATTACCGCTAGGTTGAGCGCCTTGAGAGGCCGCCCCCGGCTGTGAACGCTATTTTTTGGCAAACGAGGGATTGGTGGCGACGTAAGACTTCACGCCAGACAGGATGGCATTGACCAGTTTGTCCTGATATTCATCATCGTTTAAACGTGACTCTTCATCCGGATTACTGATAAACGCGGTTTCCACCAGGATGGAGGGGATATCGGGAGACTTCAATACGGCAAAAGCCGCCTGTTCCACATATTTGGAGTGCAGCGTATTGATCTTGGCGATTTTACCAAGCACGGCCTTGCCCATGCGGATACTGTCGTGAATGGTGGCTGTCTGTGACAGATCAAGCAGCGTGCGCGCCAGATCCATGTCGCGGGTATCCAGCGATACGCCGCCAATCAAGTCCACCGCGTTTTCCTTTTTCGCCAGATAACGGGCGCTGGCACTGGTGGCACCGCGCTCTGACAATGCAAACACTGACGAGCCTTTGGCCGTACTGTTAACGAAAGAGTCGGCATGGATTGAAATGAACAGGTCTGCCTTGGCCGCCCTCGCCTTTTTCACACGGTCTCCCAGCGGCACAAAGTAATCACCATCCCGGATCAGAATCGCCTGCATATTGTCTTCGGCATCAATCTGCTGTTTTAATTTGCGTGCAATCGCCAAGGTAATGTTCTTTTCATGGCTGCCGTTGCTACCACGCGCACCGGGATCTTCCCCGCCATGGCCAGCATCCACGGCAATCGTAATCAGCTTCTGACCCGGTTTAGGCTGCTTAGCCGGTTTTTCCATCGGTTTTTCCATCGGCTTTTCTGCTGGTTTTTCTGTGGCTTTTTCGGCAGATTTTTCACTATTTTGCACGACGCTCTCAGCGGCAGTCTCTTTGCCGGCGGAGGCGGCGACGGAAGGGGGTGCAGTCTCTGCCGGCTTCTCCTCGTTGCGTAGCGCCGGGACGTCCTGTAACTGCTTGGAGGGCGTCAGCACCGGCGTGGCCACTGTTGGCTCAGCCACGGCGGTGGCCGGCGCGATACTGATGGCCAAGCGTTGCTGCGAACTGCCGGCATTCATATCGGTCACCAGCGGCTTGATCTCTTGTTTGATATCAAACACCAGCCGGGTGGTCTGTTCGTTAAAGGGCGCGATACGAATCTTGGACACATAAGGATGCTGCGGGTCCAGTTGCGGTGCCAGCGCCTTGAGCGTGGGGCTCACGCTGACACCATCCATATCAATGACCACGCGAAACGGATTGTCTAGGGTGAATACACGGTATTTCACCTGCTGGTCCATCAGAAGCTCAACCTGCGCCTGGCTGCCATGCTGATGCAGGTTGGCGAGAATCACCTCGGCCGCGTGGGTGACGCCAGTCACCATCCATAACACACTGGCCAGCAGCCAGAGACGACACAGCGCACGTATCACGAGCACAATCCTTCCAAAGCCAGCGCCTGCTGGCTGCTGATATGCAGCACGCGACCGTGCGGCAGAATGTCAAAACGGATATCCATGTCCGGCGGTGGCAACACTTCAGCAGCACGCTCCGGCCACTCAACCAGGCACAGACTGCCCGCATTGAAGTAGTCTCTGAAACCGGCCGCCTCCCACTCCTCTGCATCCTGAAAGCGGTAAAGGTCAAAATGGTAACAGGGCGCCAGCGCCAGAGTATAAGGTTCGACTATGGTATAGGTCGGGCTTTTCACCTTACCGACGTGGCCCAGCGCATGCAGAATGCCACGTACCAGCGTGGTCTTGCCTGCGCCCAGATCGCCATGCAGATAGATCACCATGCCTGGCCGCAACTGGCTAGCGAGCACAGTGGCAGCATGCAGGGTCGCTGCTTCATCTTTTAAAATCTGTGTAGAATACGTTTCTGTCATGTCACATCAATCACATCCCGCAGTCATCCAGGCATCCAATCACGATCAGGCCACACACATGGCGCTGACGATCAAAACCTGGGCACGCGAGCTAGGGTTCGGCAATATCGGCATTACCGATACCGATCTGTCCGCCGCAGAACCAGAGTTACTGCAATGGCTGGACAAACAATACCACGGCGACATGGATTATATGGCAAAACATGGCACCAAGCGTAGCCGTCCGGCAGAATTGGTGCCTGGCACGATCCGTGTTATCTCAGTCACCCTCAACTACCTGCCCGCCGAGGCGGCCGATGGCTGGCAGGTACTCGATACGCCTGACCAAGCCTATGTCGCCCGCTATGCCATGGGACGTGACTACCACAAGGTGATGCGACACAAACTGCAACAGCTGTGTACACGCATCACCGACACCTATGGCCAGTTTGAATACCGCGTGTTTGCTGACAGTGCGCCCGTGCTCGAAGTTGCGCTGGCGACCAAGGCCGGCTTGGGCTGGCGAGGCAAGCATACCTTGCTCCTCAACCGCGATCAGGGCTCATGGTTTTTTTTGGGTGAAATTTACACCAACCTGCCGTTGCCAGTAGATCCGCCCACCAGCGCACATTGTGGCAGTTGCAGCGCCTGTATTGATGTCTGCCCGACGGGGGCGATTGTAGCGCCTTACGAGGTGGATGCTAGACGTTGTATCTCCTATCTAACCATAGAGCACGCAGGCAGCATACCCGAGGCCTTGCGCCCCCTCATGGGTAACCGCATCTACGGCTGTGATGATTGCCAGCTGACGTGCCCCTGGAACAAGTTTGCGGTGCATACGGCGGAAGCAGATTTTGCCGTCAGACATGGGCTGGACAGCGCGCAGCTGGTGGACTGCTTCGCCTGGAATGAGGAAATGTTTCAGCAAAAAATGGCCGGCAGTGCCATCTATCGTATTGGTTATGCGCAATGGTTACGGAATGTCGCCGTGGGATTGGGCAATGCGCCCTACTCAGAAGCGGTAGTGGCGGCGCTGACTGCCCGCCAGCATCACGACCATGCACTGGTCAGAGAGCATGTGGCCTGGGCATTGGCACAACAACATCAGAAAGCCCGCCACATTCAGTCAGACATTCAGTCAGGCGGCGAGTAACGCCGCCCCTAACATCCCGGCAACATCCCCTGAACTGGAGACGTGCAGCCTGATTTTGCCACGCAGCACAGGAATCAGGTCATGCTCAAGCCGCTGCTGAAACGCAGGCGCCATCAAAGCCCAAGCAGCGACGACACCGCCGCCTATCACCACGTTTTCCACATCCACCACTTTGAGCACGCTGGCCAGCATTTGTGCCAACTTGCTGCCCGCATCCGCATATACCGCTTGCGCATGCACGTCGCCCTTGCCCGCGGCCTGTGCAATCGCCAGTGCCGTCATGCTCTGCCCCGTCAGATCGGCGTAGGCTTTGCTAATGCCCGTAGCCGAGGCGTATTGCTCGACGCAGCCCTGATTGCCGCACCCACACAACCGGCCATCAGGCACAACAATCATATGGCCAGCCTCGAGCGCATAGCCATGATGACCGGCCCATACCTGACCGTTCACAATCAGCCCTGCACCCACCCCGGTGCCCAGACCGAGGTACAGCAAGCCACCGTCTGGCCTGCCCAGCTGGCAAAACTCACCATAAGCAGCCGCGTTGGCATCATTTTCCACCCGCACCGGTTGTGCCAGCAAAGCAGCCAAATCGTGGCCCAGATTCACATCACGCAAGCCTGGCAAATTGGGCGATTGCGCCAAAATGCCTGTGCGCGGATCAATAAATCCAGGAAAGCCAAAACCGATGGCTTGCACCGGATATTTTTTCAGGAGTGGCTGAATCGCGTCGCTGGTCGCCTGCAATATGGCCTGCCAGGCAACTTCGGGGGCGTGCTGGCGACAAATGGCAGAATAATTGGCCTGAAAACGTGTTTCCTCGACCAAGGCCAGATCAGAGAACACCCCTAAGCGCAGATTAGTGCCCCCCACATCCAAGCCTAGGCGATAGACAGCGTGATGCTCAGACATGCGCACGCCCGCTTTCCTTGACCCACTGTGTAAAGTGCTGCTTAAAGGCCTCGGTCAACTGCGGCCACTGCATGCGCCAATGCCAGTTACCTTCTGTGGTGCCGGGCGTATTCATGCGGGCATGACTATCCAGTGCCAGAATATCCTGCATGGGAATAATCGCCAGTGCGGCATCGCATTGCAGCGTCAGTTGTATCAGTGCCTGTGGCATGATGGGCGCCTCCTGATTCAGAAAATGATGCAGGTGCTGACGCACGTGCTCGGGCGCAGCCAGATACCACCCCAGTGTGGTGTCATTATCGTGGGTGCCGGTATACGCCACACTATTGGCTTCAATATTGGCGGGCAGATAAGGGTTATCCTCACCACCACCAAAAGCGAACTGTAGGATCTTCATGCCAGGCAGGACAAAAGCAAGCCGCAGGGCATCCACCTCTGCGGTAATGATACCCAGGTCTTCAGCCACCAGCCGCAAGTCAGGAAAGGTATCGCTGATGGCCTGCAACAAGGCCTGCCCGGGCGCCTCGAACCAAGCACCATGAATA
Organism: uncultured Methylotenera sp.; assembly: GCA_964437895.1. Classification (GTDB taxonomy): domain Bacteria; phylum Pseudomonadota; class Gammaproteobacteria; order Burkholderiales; family Methylophilaceae; genus Methylophilus. The sequence continues at coordinate 3,599 of CAYTIV010000033.1, read as the reverse complement.
GCCGTAGGCGCATCGGCAGGAATCTCCCAAGCCGCCTGCAAGCCACGAAAATGATCAATACGCAGAATGTCGAACAGCTGTGACTGGGTGTCTATCCGACCCAGCCACCACGCAAAGCCATCTTGTTGCATGGCCTCCCAGTCATAATGTGGATTGCCCCAGCGCTGACCAGTCTCTGAAAAATAATCTGGCGGCACGCCTGCCACGACCGTCATGTTCAGCGCCGCATCCAGCTTAAACCAGTCTGGATGCGCCCAGACATCGGCACTGTCATAGGCTACAAAAATCGGGATATCGCCAAACAATTGTATGCCCTGCTGATTGGCATAGCGTTTGAGTTGGGCCCATTGCTGAAAAAACACATACTGGGTGAACTTGATCAGTGTCAGTGAGTCCTGATGCGCCACACTGAACGCCTGCAGGGCCTGCATGTCATGGCTACGATAGGCCTGTGGCCACTGTTGCCAGCTTTGTTGACCATGCTGCTCACGCAAGCGCATAAACAACGCATAATCCTCCAGCCAGTATTGTTGCGTCTGGCAGAAGCGGGCAAACCCGGACCAGGTGTAACTTAAACGGTCTCCCGTTGCCGCCCCTGACTGTACGCGGCCCATCACCTTGGTCATCAAGGCCGGCAACGGCAACCCCACCTCTTCAGGCAGACACCAGCCTTGCTGCTGCAATAAAGCGGAGCTGATCATGCCAACATGCCCGGCATGCGCAGACACGCTTTGATAGGGTGACTGATCGCCATGCGGCTGATTCACGGGCAGGGTTTGCCATACGCTGACACCCATCTCGACCAACAGGTCGACAAAACGGTAGGCATCGGCGCCGAGGGTTCCTTCTGGGAGTGAAGTGATGTGCAGCAACACACCCGCTTGTCTGGCTAGTGTCATGTGGAAGGCATTCAGAAGTATTAAAAAGGGTTAGCTTTGTCCGCGACGCATGGTTCCGGCATTTTCTGCATCGCCCCCACCCAGACTAATGGGGTGAGAGAGCTGTTCAGGCGGTGTGAGCCCCAGCAAGTGATATAGATTGCTCAGGTTGCGGCGGTAGAGCTGATCAAAACTCTGCACACTCTGGGCACTGTTGTAATCCCCAAACCACCAGAACCAGTCTGAGCCCTCACACAGTGCCAGCTGTTGCTGGCATTTTTGCTGCGCCGCCTCAGGCAAGGCATGGACATGCTGGTCGTAATGGCGCTTGGCTTCACACAGGAGATCCCAAGCACGGTTTTTGGCGGGTTCGCCAATCCAGGTGCTAAACGTGCCGTAAACCCAGCTACCGGCACAAATATCGTTGAGCAAGGCAGGTTCAGGCAATTGGCCAGCCTGCTGCATGTCCAGAATGTCACTGAAGGTGGTCATCTGAATATGCGGATGACTAGATAAGGCCTGATACAGCTCTTGCAAGAAGTAATAGCCGTTATACGGGTAGTACTCCCAGGCATTCTCGCCATCCAGAATCACACTGACTACTGGCGTTTGCGTATCACTGGCGCTGAGTATGCCTTCCAGCGAATGCACGAAGTCGTGCACGGCTTCACTGGCATATTGCTTGGAGTACTCAAACCCGATTTTGTCCGATAGATGATCATCCCGGAAAAAACAGACGATGTCCTGTTGACCATTCGTGACCCGGTAAGGTTGGTACAGATATTCTTGCGGTTGCGCATGCGGCAAATCTAGCTTGCGTAAACTATTGGCGAGGACACCCTGGCCTGTGGCCGCCCAGGCCACGCCCTGCTCGGCCAGCAAGGATAAGGCGGCATGAGACACGGCGCCCTCTGCGGGCCACATGCCGCGCGTCTGCTGCCCAAAAATGCGGGCATGGTAATGCTTGGCGGCATCGACATGTGCGATGGCCCGGGTATACCCGTCATCATAATGTGTGGCCTGCGGTAAGGGGGCCTCGGGCATGGCATCCCGGGCACTTTTCAGGTCAATCAGCAACGGCAGAATCGGGTGGTAATACGGTGTCGTCGTCATCTCGATCTGACCGTTGGCCAACAGCGCCTTGTAACGCGGCAAAATGCCCTGCAGGGTTTCACTGATCACAGCCAGTAAGGCCTGACGATCTTCAAGCGTGAAGAGCACCCCTTTTTGCATTAGTGCCTGCACGGTCTTGTGCTTGCGGCGCAAACCTTCGCCGGTCCAAGCCAGGTGGTACCAGACCAGTAAGTCAGCCTTGTATTGCGCAGAAAGGTAATGAAACTGCCCGCTTTGCATCAACGGGGAGACCAGCTCATACATTTTGAGCAGGCGCTGATAATGCGGAAAAGGACTCAACATCTTTTCGTGATGCGCCTTGAAGCAGCTGTCCACAATCAGCTGACACTCTGCATCCGTGATGTGGTCCAGATCGGGATTAGCCAGCAAGCGCAGCAGCGGGTCTCGCCAGTCGCCACTACGTGACTGCGCCGCATAATCTTCTAGCTGCTCGACCAAGATCGGCACAAAATTGAAACTGACCCTAGCCGCGGTGTTTTGCTCCAGGTGATAGGCCATGTCGCTGTAGTCCTTGAGCGCATGCAAATAGGTCCAGGGCAGCACATACTCCCCAGTCACCAGATCACGGTAATCGGGTTGATGCATGTGCCAATACAGGTTCAACAACAACTTTTTATCGGACATTTCCCAACCTCTTTCCTGAGTGACTGTCTGTCTGTTGACATCACTTCACACGATATAAGTCCTGACCCAACATATCGGGTGTGACCAGCACAATGCCTTTTTCAGACACATAAAAACGCTTTCTGTCGCGCTCCAGATCGACCCCAATCTGCATGCCTGCCGGAATCTCGCAGCCACGGTCAATCACCGCATTGCGCATCACGACCCCTTCATTGATTTTGACCTTGGGCAGTACCACGGCCCCATCAAGATCAGAGTAATCCGCCACATGCACCCCAGAGAACAACACGGAGTTAGACACCGAGGAGCCACTGATTAAGCATCCGCCGGACACCAGTGAGTCGGTCGCTTTGCCGGTTCGGCCATCATCCTTAAATACGAACTTGGCGGGCGGCAACTGCTCTTGGTAGGTCCAGATCGGCCAATCACTGTCATACAGGTTCAGTTCAGGAATGACCTTGGTCAGCTCCATATTGGCTTCCCAGTAGGCATCTATGGTCCCTACGTCACGCCAATAGTAATTGGCCCCCTGCGCGCCCACACAACTGTCAGTAAACCGGTGTGCCTGCACTTTGTATTTTTTGATGATGTAGGGAATGATGTCCTGACCGAAATCATGGTTGGATTTACGGTCATAAGCATCACGAATCAGTTGCTCGTACAGAAACTTGGCGTTGAACACATAAATGCCCATGCTGGCAAAAGCGACCTCAGGGTTGCCAGGCGTCGGCTTCGGATGCGCAGGCTTTTCGTCAAACGCCACTACCCGGTCCGTGCCATCCACTTCGAGCACACCAAATCCTTTGGCATCTTCCAGCGGCACATTGATGCAGGCGATGGTCATGTCTGCATTGCTGCGGGCATGGGTGGCCAGCATCTTGCCGTAGTCCATTTTATATATGTGGTCGCCGGCCAGCACCAGAATGTACTCGCCCCCATTCTCGCGCAACAGATCAATATTTT
>CAYTIV010000032.1:4472-14570 GCA_964437895.1 uncultured Methylotenera sp. | reverse complement strand
CAGGCACTCAAAGACATTAACTTAAATATCCGTGAAGGCGAGTTTATCTCCATCATCGGCCACTCCGGCTGTGGTAAGTCCACTGTGCTCAACCTGATTGCAGGCCTGCTGCAACCCAGTTCTGGCTACCTGTTTTGCGCTGGGCGCGAAATCGCCAAACCAGGCCCGGAGCGCGCAGTGGTGTTTCAAAACCACTCATTGCTGCCTTGGCTCACCTGCTTTGAAAACGTTTACCTGGCGGTAGAGCGTGTGTTTGGCGACAACGAAACAGCCTCACAACTGGCCGACCGTACCCGTGCTGCCCTGGAGCTGGTGGGCTTAAGCCATGCGATAGAAAAGCGCCCGAATGAAATCTCAGGCGGCATGAAGCAGCGCGTGGGCATTGCCCGTGCACTGGCCATGGAACCCAAAGTGCTGTTGCTGGATGAGCCGTTTGGCGCGCTGGATGCGCTCACCCGTGCCGGCCTGCAAGATGAACTGATGGCGATTATGGCGCGTTCTGGCTGTACCGCAGTGATGGTCACCCACGATGTGGATGAAGCCGTGCTGTTGTCTGACCGCATCGTGATGATGACCAACGGTCCGGCAGCCACCATCGGCGAGATTCTTGAGGTGGACCTGCCCCGCCCACGCAAACGTCTGGAACTGGTCGAAGACCCGGCCTATACTCATTTGCGCAGCGAAGTATTGAAGTTCTTGTATGAGCGGCATGCCAAAAAGGCTGCCTAGGCGAGTGCTGGCGGACGCGTTCCGCCAGCCACTCTGCTGCACACAACCACACGAATTATCCCCATCGTAAAAGGAGTCACCATGAATCACCCCCGCCATCCACGCCTGAGACACCTCTCTGCCGCCCTGATGCTGGCTGTATTGAGTATGTCAGTGCAAGCGGAAGAAGAAGCACTGCCGGAATATACCTTTATGGATGCCATCAAAACAGGCAAAAACATGACCAGTTTCAGATTGCGTTATGAGTATGTTGATCAGGACGGCTTGCAACCAGGGACCTACGCTGACGGCGCAGCTAACCCAACCGGCACCAGCGATCTGAAAGCCGCCAATGCGGTGACCCTGCGCAGCCTGATTGGTTGGCAAACCGCGCCTTATCACAACTGGAGCTTTGCAGCACAGCTGACCAATGTGAGCAAACTGAATGATGACTTTAACGATGGCACCAATGGTGTGCGTATCAATGGGGCATCCAATGAAAGTGACAAAATCAACTACGCCAAAGTGGTTGACCCTGACTACACGGATGTCAACCAATTGTTTGTGGATTGGACAGGGGTAAAAAATACCCGTGTACGCGTCGGCCGTCAGGCGGTCAATCTGGATAATGTGCGCTTTATTGGTGACATTGCCTTTAGACAGAACACTCAGGTGTTTGATGGCTTCTCGCTGTTGAACAAATCGATTCCGGATACTGAAATCTTCTTGGCTCACTTTGATAAAGTGCGTCAAATTTTCACCACGCACCGTAGCGGCGATTTGGAAATTGTGAATGCGAAATACCGCATCTCGCCCACCGAGTTTTTGGTCGGCTATGCCTATCTGAGTGACTTTGAAAATCTGGGGCTGGGGAATGCTTGGTTTGGCACTGGCGCGGCAAACACGGCTGCCAACCAGTCCAACAAAATCTTCGGCTTACGCCTAGATGGCACCCATCCGTTCACGCCTAACTACCGCGCACACTACACCGCCGAGTATGCTAAACAATCTGACTACAGTGGCGGTGATAGCCGTATTGATGCGCACTATTACAAGCTTGGCGGTGGTTTTGGTATCGACAACTTCAACATGCGTATCGATCAGGAGCTGCTCTCCAGTAATAACGGCAGATATGCGTTCCAGACGCCATTTGGCACCAACCACCTGTTCCAAGGCTGGGTAGATAAGTTTTTGGTCACTCCCCGCGAAGGGATCCGCGACAGCTTTGTGACGGCAACTTACCGTTATGGCGATTTTCTGTTTTTTGCAGATTATCACCTCATCGATGCAGACAAAGACTTTTACACCGTAGGTAGTGGCAGCACTCGCAATGGTAACCGCTACGGCACAGAGTGGAACGCTGCCGTGACCTGGAATGTGGACAAAAACTGGATGACCAAGCTGGAGTACGGCAAGTTCAGTGAAGATGATCACTTTGCAGCCGCAGCCAATACCACCAGCAATGCCGCGGGCACGCGTGGTCGTATCCGTGACACTGAAAAACTGTGGCTGACCGCCATGTACACGTTCTAAGGTTCAAGGAGTTAAGCATGACTGCAACCGCAAAAGTATTTCTGGTAGGTGCCGGCCCGGGCGACCCTGACCTCATTACGCTCAAGGCCGTGAAGGCCCTGCAGCAAGCTGAGGTGGTACTGGTCGATGACTTGGTCAATCCGGCCCTGCTCGCGCATTGCCCACAGGCACGCATCGTGCCGGTCGGCAAACGCGGCGGTTGCCAGTCCACGCCGCAACACTTTATCAACCGCATGATGATTGCCCTGGCCGAACAGGGCCAAACCGTGGTGCGCCTCAAGGGCGGTGACCCGTTTGTGTTTGGCCGCGGCGGCGAGGAAATGCTGGCCCTGCGTGCCGCCAATATCGCCTACGAAATCGTGCCGGGCATGACCAGTGGCCTGGCCAGCTGTGCCAGCCTAGAGGTCCCCGTCACCCACCGCGCCTTTAACCATGGCGTGACCTTGGTCACCGGCCACACCCAGGATGGTGAATCCCTCCCCTGGCAAGCCTTGGTCGCCAGCAACACCACACTGGTGATTTACATGGGCATGCAACATTTGCCCGAGATTACACGCGGCCTGATCCAGGCAGGCATGTCCGCAGACATGCCCTGCATGGTGGTCGAAAACGGCACGCGCCCAGAGCAACGTGCCGTCATCTCATCTTTACAGGCCATGCCTTATTTAGCGCATACCGAAGGTCTGAAAAGTCCGGCCATTATCGTGGTCGGTGAAGTCGTGACATTAGCCAGAAATACCCAACAAGAACAAGACTGGCAAGAGAGCCTGCAAGCCTGGCGTAGCCTGGCCGATGCGGCATAAGTTTACAAGGAGTGATTTTGATGATGAAACAGAAACTGGTAGTGGTCGGTAACGGCATGGCAGGCATGCGAGCAGTAGAAGAACTGCTCAAGATTGCCCCGGACATGTATGACATTACTGTCTTTGGCGATGAGCCCTACCCCAACTATAACCGGATCATGCTGTCGCCCGTGCTGGCCAATGAGCAGACCATTGATGACATTATTCTCAACAGCCGCGAATGGTATGCCGAGAACAACATCACCCTGCATACCAGCGCACGCGTCAGCAAGATAGACCGCAAGGCCAGAACCGTCACCGCCGAAAACGGGATCACGGTCGAATATGACCGTTTATTGCTGGCCACAGGCTCCAAGCCGTTCATGTTGCCTATCCCCGGCGTAGAGCTGCAAGGGGTACTGGGCTACCGCGACATCAAGGATACCAACGACATGATAGCCGCCGCCAAGGTCTACAAGCATGCGGTGGTGATTGGTGGCGGTCTGCTCGGCCTCGAAGCGGCCAACGGCCTTAAGATTCAAGGCATGGACGTGACCGTGGTGCACAAAAACGAGTGGTTGCTTGAGCGCCAGCTCGACCGCACCTCAGGCAAGATGCTGCAAAAATCACTCGAAGCGCGTGGCCTCAAGTTTTTGCTACAAAAAGACACCGAACAACTGATTGGCCAAGATGGCCGTGTGACGGCACTGCGCTTCAAGGATGGCCAGGAGATTCCGGCAGACTTGGTAGTGATGGCCGTGGGCATACGCCCCAACTACGCGCTGGCGGAGTCTGCAGGCATCCACTGCAACCGCGGCATCGTGGTCAACGACACCATGCAAACCTTCGACCCACGTATTTATGCCGTGGGCGAATGCGTCAGCCACCGTGGCATTGCCTACGGCCTGGTGGCGCCTTTATTTGAAATGGCCAAAGTGTGCGCCACACATTTGGCCAACTTTGGCATCGGCTTGTACAAAGGCTCAGTCACTTCAACAAAACTGAAAGTGACTGGCATCGATTTGTTTTCTGCCGGTGATTTCATGGGCAGTGATGATGCTGAAGAAATTTTGCTGCACGACGCGGTCGGCGGGGTATACAAAAAACTCGTGATCAAAGATGACACAATCATCGGTGCCGTGCTGTATGGCGATACGACGGATGGGGCCTGGTATTTCCAGCTGCTGCGCGACAAGAAACCGATCCACGAGATTCGTGATCACCTCATGTTTGGGCAAGACAGTCTGGGCAATACCGGCCACCAGGGTCAAGACAAAGTCTCGACCATGACAGACGAAATGGAAGTCTGCGGCTGTAATGGCGTGTGCAAAGGCACCATCGTCAAGGCGATTCAGGAAAAAGGCCTGTTTACCATTGATGATGTTAAAAAACAGACCAAAGCGGGTTCAAGCTGCGGCAGCTGTACCGGTCTGGTCGAGCAGATTCTGGCGTCCACCTTGGGTGGAGGCTATGCGCCACCGTCTTCGAGCAAGGCTGTGTGTGGGTGTACTGACTTCAACCACGAAGAAGTGCGTGAAGAAATTCGCACGCATAAATATCTGAGCATCCCCACCGCCATGAAAGGCATGGGCTGGAAAACCCCTAACGGCTGTGCGACTTGTCGTCCTGCCCTCAACTATTACCTGATCTCGACCTGGCCCCATGAAGCCAAGGATGATCCGCAATCACGTTTCATCAACGAACGTGTCCATGCCAACATTCAAAAAGATGGCACTTACTCGGTGATCCCGCGTATGTATGGCGGCGTCACCTCGCCTGACCAGTTGCGCAAGATTGCCGATGTGGCCGATAAGTATCAGGTGCCTATGGTGAAGGTCACTGGCGGTCAGCGGATTGACTTGCTGGGCGTGAAGAAAGAAGACCTGACCAACATGTGGGCCGACCTCGACATGCCGTCCGGCTATGCTTACGGCAAATCGATTCGTACGGTCAAAACCTGCGTGGGCTCTGAGTTCTGCCGCTTTGGCACGCAAAACTCCACCCAGCTGGGGATCGATATCGAAAAAGCGTTTGACCACATGTGGGCCCCGCACAAGGTGAAATTCGCAGTCTCTGGCTGCCCACGTAATTGTGCCGAATCCGGCATCAAGGATGTGGGTGTGATTGGCGTCGACTCCGGCTGGGAAATCTATGTCGGCGGTAACGGCGGCATCAAGACCGAAGTCGCGCAATTTCTGTGCAAGGTCAAAACAGCTGAAGAAGTCATCGAATATTCGGGCGCCTTTATCCAGATGTACCGCGAAGAGGCGCGCTACCTCGACCGTACCGTGCACTGGATCGAACGCGTGGGTCTGGACTATGTGAAAAAACGCATACTCGAAGATGCCGAAGGCCGCAGAGCCGCTTATGAACGTCTGCTGTACGCGCTGCAAGGGTCTGTAGACCCGTGGGCTGAACGCGTCAACAAGCGCGACGCGCATAAAGAATTCGATACGATTACTGTTTAAACCAAGATGGCGTGCGACAATAGAATGCGTTGCACGCCCCGGGAGATATGATGCAAAAAAGCTTTTGGGAAGTGGGTCACAAACCGACCCTGTTTTCTGCCTTCTTTTATTTTGACCTGAGTTTCATGGTCTGGGTCATGCTGGGCCCGCTGGCCGTGCAAATTGCAGCGGACCTGCAACTGAACCCTGCACAGAAAGGCCTGATGGTGGCCACCCCCGTGCTGACAGGGGCTATTCTGCGTATTGTCATGGGCGTGCTGGTCGACCAGCTCAAGCCTAAGAAAGCCGGCCTCATTGGCCAAGTGATCGTGATTGGTGCGCTACTCACCGCCTGGTTGCATGGCATACACACCTATCAGCAAGCTCTATTGCTGGGCATCTTTCTAGGCTTTGCCGGCGCGGCGTTTGCCGTGGCCTTGCCACTGGCTTCTCGCTGGTATCCGCCTGAGCATCAGGGCACCGCGCTGGGGATTGCCGGTGCGGGTAACTCTGGTACTGCACTGGCCGCACTGTTTGCCCCCGGTCTGGCCTTGGCATTTGGCTGGAACAACGTGTTTGGTCTGGCGCTGATTCCGCTGGCCCTCGCACTGCTGGTCTATGTCACACTGGCCAAAGATGCACCGGATGCCCCCGCGGCGAAGTCACTGTCACAGTATCTGTCCGTGCTCAAAGACAATGATGCCTGGTGGTTTATGTTCTTTTACAGCGTCACCTTTGGTGGGTTTGTCGGCATGGCCTCCTCGCTCACCATTTACTTCCACGACCAATATGGCCTGGACCCAGTGCATGCGGGTTATTTTACCGCGGCTTGCGTCTTTGCCGGTTCACTGGTGCGTCCGTTTGGCGGCTTGCTGGCAGACCGGATTGGCGGCATCCGCTCGCTGAGCATCATGTATGTGCTGGCGGCGCTGTTTTTGTTCGTGCTGAGTTTTGGCATGGCGAGCCAGTCTACCGGCTTGTTGGTGGTGGTGCTGGCCATGGCTTCACTGGGCATGGGTAACGGCGCGGTGTTCCAACTGGTGCCACAACGTTTCCGTAAAGAAATCGGCGTCATGACTGGCCTGGTCGGCATGGCGGGCGGCGTGGGTGGTTTTTACCTGGCCTCCAGTCTCGGCTATTCCAAACAGATTACCGGCAGCTACCAGCTTGGCCTGACCATTTTTGCTGGCTTGGCTATTCTGGCGCTGATTGGGCTCTCACGCGTGAAAAACCGTTGGCGCACCACGTGGGGTGCTGCCACCGTCACCAGCGCAAAAATCTAGGCAGTGCGCCTCTAGCAACCCCATTACGGACAGCAGCATGAAACTGAACTTCAGTGTAGGCGAAAGCAGTGTCACCGGGCCCAGACCTCGTAACGAGGACTATATTGGCCTGGTCACGCCTGCAGACAGCCAGCTGAGTATCAAGGGCGCGCTGCTGGCGGTGGCCGATGGCATCAGTGGCGGCGCGGGCGGCGCCGAAGCCGCAGAGATGACCATACGTACGATTTCTGCAGATTATTACGCCACCCCAGAAACCTGGACCGTGCAGCACGCCTTGGATAAGGTGGTGCAAGCAGCCAATCGCTGGGTATTGTCACAAGCGCGCAAACACCGTCAGATGGCCGGCATGGCGACCACCCTCTCACTCATGGTATTGCGCGGACAACGCTATGTGCTGGCCCATGTGGGCGATACGCGCATCTACCGTTTGCGCGAACAATCGCTGCAATGCCTGACCACAGATCACGTCTGGGACAGGCCAGACATGCGGCATGTACTCAAGCGTGCCGTAGGGCTGGATGAACAACTGAGTGTGGACTATGCCGAAGGTCTATTACAGGCTGGCGATGTCTATGCCATTGTCAGCGATGGCGTATGGGCCGCGCTGGGCGATGCTGACCTGCACAAAGTGCTGATGCTGTACAACACGCCGCAGCTGATGGCTCAACAGTTGACCAGTCTGGCGCTGGAAAAAGGCGGCCAAGACAATGCCTCCGCCGTGGTGGTAAGGATAGATCAAATCGGCCAAGACCATCTGACCGACATGCTGGCGGATGCGCTCAGTTTGCCATTGCCGCGCAAGCTGGCCGTAGGCGACACCCTGGACGGCTTCACGGTGACGCAGATCATTCATGATTCCCGCATCAGTATTTTGTACCAAGTAAAAAATGCGGTTGGTCAGTTGTTTGTGATGAAAACCCTGCAACCGGCCCGCGCCGAAGATAAAAGCAGTTGCGAGGCCCTGCTCAATGAAGAGTGGCTGGCCAAGCGCGTGGTGTCACAATCGGTGCCGCAAGTGTTGCCGCTGACGCGTGAACAGCGCAGTGCGCTCTACTATGTGATGACCTGGCACGAAGGGGCGACCCTACAACAGCGCCTAGAAGCCGGCCACCATTTCACCATGAACGGCGTGGCCAATATCGGCCAGGATCTGTTGCGCGGGCTCAGCATGTTGCACAGACTCAACATCGTGCACCGTGATATTAAGCCCGCCAATATCCATATTGGTAGCGACAGTCGTTTGCGTATTCTGGATCTGGGGGTGGCACTCAACACCACGCTGCCCATGCCGGAACAGATGGAGAATCCGGGCACGCCCAGCTATATGGCCCCCGAACTGTTTGACGGCAAAGTGGCCGACCGACAAGCAGACATTTATGCCGCCGGCGTCACCCTGTATCACCTGCTGACGCGCAAATATCCCTATGGCGAGGTGGAGCCGTTTCAATCGCCTCGCTTTGGTGAGCCCATCCGCCCTAGCCGCTACCGCCCCGAGATTCCGGCCTGGCTAGAGAACATTATTCTGAAAGCCATCGCCCGCAACCCGCAACAACGGTTTGAAACCGCAGAGGAAATGCTGCTGGCGCTGGAGCACGGTGAGCTCAAACCGATTGTCATCCCGCGCACACCGCTGATTGCCCGTGCGCGGCTGGTGAAATGGCAATGGCTGGCCATTATCTCGCTGTGCATCAACCTATTATTGATTTATGTGTTACTGGTCTCTTGAGACCGCTATTTGTTGAAAAAGAGGAAAAAATGAGTTGGACAAAAATCTGCCCTGTGAACGACATCCCTGTGTTGGGTGCCCGTGTTGTACGCCATGGTGACATCGACATCGGCGTGTTCCGCACCGAAGACGACCGCGTGTTCGCGCTCAATAACAGCTGCCCGCACAAAGGCGGCCCGCTGTCTCAGGGCATCGTCTATGGTGACAAAGTGGCCTGCCCCCTGCATAGCTGGAAAATCAGCCTGGTGGACGGCAAGGCCGAAGAGCCGGATGTGGGACACACCGCTTGTTACGCGGTCAAAGTAGAAGACGGCGACGTTTATCTGCAACTCAACAAATAAGGCATTGAGCCCAACAGGCACGTTATGACGCAACAGCAACAACTTCAGACCACCTCCCACGCATTGACTGCCACACCGGTCACCTTTTATCCGCAACGGCGCGAAACACGCAGTACCTGCTGTTATTGCGGCGTGGGCTGTGGGGTCATCATCACCACTGAAGGTCAGCAGATTGTGGACGTCAAAGGCGACCCTGAACATCCGGCCAACTATGGCCGCCTGTGCACCAAGGGCTCTACCCTGCACCTGACTGCCAAGCTGGATGCGCGGGGCCTGTACCCTGAGGCCCGCTTGTCGCGTGACACCCCCAAACAACGCGTCAGTTGGGACACGGCACTCGACCATGTGGTGGACAGATTTGCCGAGATTATCCAGACCCATGGCCCGGATGCCGTGGCATTTTATATTTCTGGCCAACTGCTCACCGAAGACTACTATGTGTTTAACAAGCTGGCCAAAGGGCTGATCGGCACCAATAACGTCGACACCAACTCGCGCCTGTGCATGAGCTCCGCGGTGGCCGGTTACAAAGCGACCTTGGGCGCGGATGCCCCGCCGGCCTGCTATGAAGACATCGACCAGACCAGTTGCCTGTTTATTGCGGGCTCCAATACAGCGTACGCGCACCCCATCATTTTCCGACGCATTGAGGATGCCAAAGCCAACAATCCCGACATGAAAATTGTGGTGGTGGATCCACGCCGCACCGACACCGCCCAGTTTGCCGACCTGCACCTGGCGATTTTGCCTGGCACGGATGTCGCCTTGTTCAATGGCCTGTTGCACGTCATGCTGTGGGAGGGGTTGCTCGACATGGCCTACATCCGCAACCACACCGAAGGCTTTGAGGCGCTCAAAGAAACCGTGCGCGAATACACGCCCAAAATGGTGGCCGATATTTGCGGCATCAGTGAAAAAGACCTGATTCAGGCCGCCAAGTGGTTTGGCACCGGCCCCACCCTCTCTATGTATTGCATGGGGCTGAATCAGTCCATCCACGGCACAGACAAAAACGCGGCGCTGATCAACCTGCATCTGGCGACCGGCCAGATTGGTAAACCAGGCGCAGGCCCATTCTCACTGACGGGTCAACCCAACGCCATGGGCGGTCGCGAAGTCGGTGGCATGGCCAATCTGCTGTCAGGTCATCGCGACCTGGCCAATGCCGATCACCGGGCCGAAGTCGCGCGTCTGTGGGGCATCCCCGCCGTGCCGGAAACCCCTGGCAAAACGGCAGTCGAAATGTTCGAAGCCATCCGCAGCGGCGAAATCAAGGCG
>CAYTIV010000032.1:3172-4372 GCA_964437895.1 uncultured Methylotenera sp. | reverse complement strand
GAAACCATTTTTAACGAGCACCGCGAGACCACCCGGGGTCGCGATCTCGATATTAGCGGCCTGAGCTACCGTATTCTCGAAACACAAGGTCCGCAACAATGGCCGTTTAAAGAAGGTGCACACGCTGGCGAGGCCAGACTGTATACCGATGGCGTGTTTCAGAAGCCCGGCGGCAAAGCGCACTTTGTCAGCGCGGCGTATAAACCCACCGCAGACAAGCCAGATGCGCGCCATCCCTTCCGCCTGCTCACCGGCCGCCTGCGTGACCAATGGCATGGCATGAGCCGCACCGGCACGCTGGCACAACTGTATAACCATGTTGAAGAACCGGTCGTGTCCATGCATGCGGATGACATGCAGCGCCGTCAAATCAAAGCGGGCGACATTGTCCGCCTGAGCAACAAACGCGGCCAGCTCAACATCAAGGTACAAGCTTCTGACGAGGTCAAACCCGCTGAACTGTTTATCCCCATGCACTGGGGCAGCCAGTACATGCATGGATTGGGCGTCAACGCGCTGATGCCGCCGGCATTTGACAAATCCTCCAAGCAACCTGAACTCAAACATACCGCGGTCAAGATTGAAAAACTCAGTTTGCCATGGCAAATGACGGTGATGCGCAGTTGCAAAGACCTGCAACTGCTCGCCAACATCCGTCAGCTGCTGTCACGTTTTGATTACGCCACGGTCGGTCTCTATGGTCGCGGACAGGGCATGCTGGTATTACGCGCAGCCCACCCGGCGGCGCCAGAGGCGCATGTGATCGCCGAACTGGATGCTTTGCTGGGGATGGTAGAAGGCGCCCCCATGCTGCAACTTGATGATACCAAGCGCGGCATTAGCAAACGTATTCTGGTCGAAGAAGGCCAGGTCACGGGCGTCAGGCTGATCGGCGAAACATTGGCCGCAGACTGGCTGAAGCAAGTGATGCTGGAAGGCGAATTTACAGACGCCCTGCGCAAGTGGGCCTTGGCGCCGCTGGCCGCGCCGCCGACCGGCCAAAAGAGCCGCGGCAAGATCGTCTGTAACTGTCTGGATGTGTCTGAAAACGAGATTATTGAAACCTGTCAGATGGGCGCTGATCTGGCCACCTTGCAGGCCAAACTCAAATGCGGCACCAGCTGCGGCTCATGCAAGCCTGAGCTGGTCAGGCTGGTCAAGTTACACGGCAAACAGCACGACTAAACAGCTGAGCTAGCA
>CAYTIV010000032.1:0-3072 GCA_964437895.1 uncultured Methylotenera sp. | reverse complement strand
GGCGACAACGCCAAAAATGCGTCAAATGGCATGGGGTAATAATAGAAGTAGCCCTGTGCCATATCGCAGCCCATCTGACACAAACAGTCGTGCTGGCGCTGCGTCTCTACCCCCTCGGCAATCACCTTGATGCCCAGCTTGTGGGCCATCATGACAATGGCCTCGCACAGTGCGTTATCCGAGCTGTTTTCACCTAGGTTTTGCACAAAGCTGCGGTCTATCTTCAGGTAATCGATATCCAGCTTGCGCAAATAATCCAGCGAGGAGTACCCGGTACCAAAATCATCAATCGCCACCTGCAAGCCCTTGTCGCGGAACAGATACATGGTGTTGGTCATAAACTCATCAATATTGAGCAGCACACTTTCTGTCACTTCTATCAGCAACCGGCTTTGTAACAGTGCCTCATTAGCAAAACGCTCTATCGGATTGTTTTTGGCATGCAGCTGTATCGGCGAGACATTGATGCTGATCTGGATAGGCATGCCGGGATCACGCGCCTGAATCTCATCGAGGTGGAGTTGCACCTGCCGCATGACCCAGTCACCGACTTCATGAATCAGCCCGGTCTCTTCTGCCAGCTTAACGAAGGTGGCCGGTAACACCATGCCATGACGCGGATGATGCCAGCGCACCAACGCTTCAGCCTTTTTAATCTGCCGGGTGTGCAAATCAATAATGGGCTGGTAATACACTTCTAGCTGTTGCTCGCTCACGGCCAAGCGCAATTCATTCAGCGTGCGAATACGCTCCAGCGCCTGCTGGTTAAGCTCAGGCGAGAAATAACTAAAACAGTCACGGCCGTTCTTTTTAGACAGATACATCGCCTGATCGGCGTTTTTAAGCAGATCGACCTGATTGTCCGCATCCGAGGGGTACAAGGTGATGCCGATACTGCAGGAGATAAACGTAGGCTCCTGCTCTGGTAAGCCTAAATCAAACGGCGCGCGCAACCGGTCCAGAATGTTCTGAGCAATTTCGGAGATTTTGTCTGTGGCCACCAGCTTGGTCAGCATCACCGTGAACTCATCGCCGCCCAGGCGGCTGATAAAATCCGTTTTGCGCAAACAGTCCGAAATCCGCTCGGCCACTTGTTGCAACAAAATATCGCCATATAAATGGCCGTAGGTGTCATTCACCTCTTTGAACTTGTCGAGGTCGAGAAACAGCAAGGCAAAGCCGCTCTGATACCTATGCGCCGCGGCAATCTGCTCGTTCAGTTTGGCCTGAAAGTAGTGACGGTTGGGCAACTGGGTCAGCTGGTCATAATTCGCCGCATGCCAGATTTTTTCTTCGGCCTGCTTTTTCTCCGTGATGTCAGAAAAAATGGCAATGCGTCTGTGCACACGCCCATCCTGCCGATAGGCCGAACTGATGCCCATGCGTTCCACATAGGTCTCACCATTTTTGCGGCGATTGATAATTTCGCCATCCCATTTACCGGTCTCGGTAATGGCTTTCCACATGGTGGCGTAAAAGGTCTCGTCATGACTGCCCGAGCCCAAAAACTTAGGATCCTGCCCCAACACCTCTTCGGCGCTGTAGCCGGTGAGTCGGGTAAAGGCCGGGTTCACCAGCACCACCTTGTTGTTTTCATCGCAAACCATCATCGCTTCATTCGCGTTGAGAAACACCAGTTGCGCCAGCTCAAGCTCATTGTGTGCTTCGATGCGCTCCTGAATGTTACGCGCCACGGCACAGGCGCCGGTAATGCGGCCAAACCGGTCATACACTGGCGTCACACTGAGAGAGACGTGTACGCCTAAGCCATTTTGATGCAGTCTGACCGTATCGTAGGATCGCACTGTTTGTCCGTGACCAACCCGCTCTAGGATGTCACGCAGCTCGGTCAGGCGGTCCGCCGGAAACAGGCGAGCGATTGGCTGCCCTATCATGTCTTCCGCCGTGTAGCCGAACATGCGCTGTGCGGCACCGTTCCAGCTGGTGATCAGACCCGTCAGATCTTTGGTGATAATCGCATCTTCTGAGGACTGAATAATGCTTTCAAAACGACGCGCCTGCTCTTCATATCTTCTGGCCGTGGTGATATCACGGTAGGTAAACATTGAACGCCGGTTTTTTAAAGGCAGATACCGCACCTCCAGCCACTTGCCGTTGGCTAAGCGACGCTCAAGGTGTAACGTTGATTGCGCCGACATTCTGTGGCGGTAAAAGTCCAGAATGATGTTTTTGGATTTGTCGGTGCCGTAATCGCCACGCTCAAAACAGAGCTGGACCAGCGCCTCAAAGGTGAAGTGTCCCGACAGGAAATGCGCAGGCAGATCGAGCAACTTGTCGAACAGCCGGTTTTTAAGAATGCACTGGCCATGTTCATCATAAAGCACCACCCCGACAGTGGCCCCTTGAATCACTTCTTGCAGGAAAGCACTGTCGTCTTGTAACGGGGATTGCGGATGACTCATCACACCTAACGAACACTAAAATCAAAATAGACTTTAACTATAAAAGGTCACCGCGGCGCTGTAATCATGTTTACCGCAAGATTATTTAAAGTTTTATCAACCGCCATCCATCAGCCTCAACGATAAGTCGATATTAAAGACCAAGTGCGCTTGTGTGCACTATCAGCAAGACCGGCGCCACCTTGCCATTCAAAGGCGGCCCCCAATCATATGCACGATAACCATTCTGACAAAAAACTTATATTTACACCAAATTATTAAGCTTTATTGACCAATCCAAACGATTCTTATCGCGGTTTAATACACACTCGACCAGGGAAGGTTGACTCACTTAAATAACAACAAGGGGTGTTTCACATGGAAATGGCACGTCTCAAGCTTTCAACATTAATTATCAGCGTCCTTACCACCATACTGCTCGCCGTCTGCCTGTTTGTCTATTTGGATACCCAGGCCAACCAGAAAGTCGCCATTAATGGTGGCCAATATAACAAAATCATAGACCAGAAAGATTTGGCAGCGGATGTGCTGCCACCGCCTGAGTATCTGATTGAAACCTGGCAACTGATTTTGCAGCATGTGGCCATGGACGAGCAGTCTGATGGCCCTTTGCAGGAAAAGGTGCAAACACTACGGGCGGCCTTTGATG
>CAYTIV010000031.1:0-14719 GCA_964437895.1 uncultured Methylotenera sp. | reverse complement strand
CTGCCATGCTGACGCATGCGACTCAACACCGCATGAAAACCAAACAAAATGCGGGCTTCTGACATAGTGGCTCCTAATTTTTCTTAATGACTTTTACCAAGCTATCTGTAAAAGATAAAACACGAATCGCTCAGGCCCAGCAAGTTTTGGCATGCTGGGCCTGCGCGAATATATGACTAATTAACTCAAGGCGCTATTATCGTGCTTTTGCCTTGGGTTTGCCTTTATTTTTTTGTGCCGAGTGGCGACCTTTATCTTTGGCCGACCGAGATTTGCCGGCAGCAGCTTTGCCTTCAACAGGCTTATCGCTTGAGCTACGCGCTGATTTAACGCTCGCACTGGCAGGTTTTGCTTTGCTGGTAGCTGACTTGGCCCACGCCGCCGGTGCGACTTTAACAGGGGTATTCAGCCCTGCTGTTTTAGCTGGCCTGCTTCTGGTGCCTGCTGATTTCTCATCTGCAGCGGATAATCCATCTTCCGCGTCAACCGCACCCTCTGCTGCCCCTACCAGCGTAAAGTCTATACGCGACGTTTCCAAATCAACCCGTACCACTTTTACCGTTAAGCGATCACCCAGGCGATAACGTACACCCGTGCGCTCGCCCACCATTTCGTGGCGTGCTTTATCGTGAATGAAATAGTCATTGCCCAGATCAGTCACGTGCAACAAGCCTTCAACATAGACCTCATCCAGGGCGACAAACAAGCCAAAGCTGGTCACGCCGGCCACGGTGCCGCTAAATACTTCACCGACCTTATCCTGCATGTAAAAACATTTCAGCCAGTTGGTCACATCACGCGTGGCATCATCGGCGCGGCGCTCGGTCATTGAGCAATGCACCCCCAAGTGGTGCCAGTCTTTGGCCTGGTAACGCTTGCCTTCAACCACGGCCTTGATGGCACGATGCACCAGCAAGTCCGGGTAGCGGCGAATTGGCGAGGTAAAGTGGGTATAAGCCTCATAAGCCAAGCCAAAATGGCCGACATTATCCGGGCTATACACCGCTTGCTGCATAGAGCGTAACATCACGGTTTGCAGCAATTGCGCATCTGGCCGCGTTTTAATGCGCTGCATAAGTTTAGCGTAGTCTTTGGCACTCGGATTCTCACCGCCACCCACACCAAAACCAAACTCGCCCATAAACAAGCGTAAGGCTTCGAGTTTTTCAGGCGTAGGGCCTTCGTGGATACGGAACAAACAGGTTTGTTCGTTTTTAAGCAAAAAGTCTGCGGCACAAACGTTGGCCGCCAACATGCACTCTTCAATCAGCTTGTGCGCGTCATTACGCACCACAGGCACGATTTTGTCGATTTTGCCGTTGTCGTTAAACACCATCATGGTTTCGGTCGACTCAAACTCGACCGCACCGCGTTTTTCACGCTGCGTCAGCATTAAACGGAACAGGCTGTTCAGGTTCTGCACATGAGGCAACAGCCAGGCGTACTCTTCCGCGAGAGCCGGATCTTCGCCCTGCAACAAGGCCGCGACCTTGGTATAGGTCATACGCGCTTTAGACAGCATGACAGAAGGATAGAACTGGTATTGCTTGACTACGCCCTGGCCATCAATCTGCATATCGCACACCATGCATAAGCGTTCAACATCCGGGTTGAGTGAACACAGGCCGTTAGATAAAGCCTCTGGCAGCATAGGGATCACGCGGCGTGGGAAATACACCGAGTTGCCACGGTCGTAAGCATCTTTATCCAGCGCATCGCCAGGCTGCACATAAAAACTCACATCGGCGATGGCCACCACCAGGCGCCAGCCCTTGCCCTGAGGCTCAGCAAACACGGCATCGTCAAAGTCACGCGCCGTTTCACCATCAATGGTAATCAAGGCCAGATCACGCAAATCCTTGCGACCTTTGTAATCCTTGGCCTGCACGGTTCTAGGGAAGTCTTCAGCCTGCTTGACCGCTGCCGGATTGAATTGGTGCGGCAAATGATGCTTGCGCAACGCAATCTCAATCTCCATGCCACTGTCAGCATAGTTACCCAAAATCTCTACAATCTTGCCCATCGGGCTGGAATGCGAAGAGGGATACTCCGTCAATTCGACAGTCACAATTTGCCCGACCTGTGCGTCCATATCCAGGTGATAAGGAATCAGCACATCCTGGCTGATACGCTTGTCTTCAGCAGCTACAATCGTCACGCCTTGCGCACGGATGACACGTCCAACCAGTGTTTTGTTGGCACGTTCCAGCACCTCAACCAGCTTGCCTTCTGGGCGGCCCTTGCGGTCCACACCCGCCAGGCGCACCATAGCACGGTCACCATGCATGACCATGGTCATTTCTTTGGGGCCGAGGAAAATATCTTCAGGATTCTTGGTTTTATCGTCAGGGACTAAAAAACCATAACCATCGGTATGGCCAAACACGGTGCCTGCAATCAAGTGAATCTTATCTGGCAGGCAAAATGCGCCCTTGCGATTCCGCATGAGCTGGCCATCACGTTCCATGGCCCCCAGCCTGCGGTTAAAAATATCTCGTTCATCATGGCTGATGTCGAGCAACACATAAATCTGGTCGGCACTCAGGGGCACCCCCTGGTCTGACAACAACTGCAACACCAACTCGCGACTTGGCAATGGTGTTTGGTATAACTCAGCTTCACGCTGGGCCTGCGGGTCATTTGCACGCAGGGATTTTTTCGTTTTTCTGGTTGACAATATTTATTCTTCCTTTAAAATGCACAGCTTCTTTAGCCCAGATGGCGAAATTGGTAGACGCGCTAGTTTCAGGTACTAGTGTTTAACGACGTGGAGGTTCGAGTCCTCTTCTGGGCACCATCAAGCAGCTCACCAGCTGCGCCAAATACAGATTCCCAAGCACTCAATTTTTTGCGGTTTTGAATTATTGCTTTTGCTTCGTTGTGAATCGCCATGACCACAGTTTAACATCTTTCATCTTTGAGTCAGATTAAACTTTAAGCCTCTTTAGCAATACCGTTGCCCCCTGTTTCAGGTATCAGCGTTTCAAATAACGCTGCGAACGCGCGTTTGCATTTCGTATTTGCTTAGCCTGAAAAATACTTTCCCCGCTTTTAAATAGTCCGTTGGCAATGCCTGCAGCATTCTCAACCCCATTGCTTTTTGCATCCCTGCTTCGGCTATATGTCATCACACACAGCCCACCTGATCAACGCTTGATCAACGCAATAGTCTTTTAACAATCACCTTGAATGCTAACAACCCTTAAAATTAACTTGTTTTAATTTAAGTTTATATTTAACATTAATTAACACCATGGATTTATAAAAAACCAGGTGTATTTCGTCAAATAATCGCGCATGTTTCTTAGCGTGAAAAATGACGTTTAAAAGGTAATTCAATCAATAATGGGAGTCGCAATCATATGCAGCTGCCAGCAGATTGAATCAATGTTAACTTTTACAGAGATAAAATATGGCTATCAAACAACTTTCCCAATCTGAAACACAAAATGTTTCTGGCGGTTCCGAGTTTTTCCCAGGTTATGCATACGGCCCTTATATTACAGGCAGCGTCTTTAGTTACTTCAACGAACCAGGCCTCGATTATCGCCCGATCTCATGGTATCACCCAGGCTATACACCAACACCAAGCCCAACACTTTAACAGGGTGTAGCAAGACGCTTAGGGGGCACCCTCTACAGAAGGGACCTCCATGCTTAACACACCAAATCACTGTGCACTTTTGAGAGATAAAATATGACTATCAAGCAGCTTTCCCATCCTGAAATCGAAACCGTTTCTGGTGGCTCCCAGTTCTTCCCAGGTTACGCGTATAGCCCCTTTATTATGGGTAGTGTCTTTAGTAACTTCAATCAACCCGGTCTTAATTACGGCCCTATCTCATGGTACCAACCTGGTTACAATGGTGGCTACTATGGTGGCTGCACGCCAGCACCAAGTCCATGCACGCCACCACCGCCTCCACCATCATGCGGCTCATGCTCACCAAGCAACCATGATCATTGATTGAGTCAACAATCCATCAGTGGCTGCGATTGAAATATTCGCGGCCATACATCTGGTAAAACAAAAAGCCCCTGGATTCAGGGGCTTTTTTATATCACGAGGCGATTAACTACACACGGCGACGTGAAAGTGCCATAAGCGCACCCAGGCCTAGCATCATCATCAAGGATGAGGATGCTTCCGGCACCGGGGTGACGGTCAGCGATGCATAGGAGTCACCAAGCGTAATGCATAAATCAGTGTTGGCTGAAAGATTCGCAGTCCCTAACAGCCCCAGAGAGTTAATACCAATATCATCCAGCTTAATGGTTAAAGCTACAGTTTGTACGGCACAACTAAATGTCGCTCCATCACAATTGCTTGCAACTACACCATCTGCCCAGTATTTACTTTCATTGGCCCATACTGAAGCACGTCCTAATGATCCAAGATCCAGAGAGACTCCACCCGCTGCGGCGGTGGTCAGATCAATCGAATGGCCAAGAATACTCAAACTGGCACCTGCAAAAGTAGTATCACTATTTGCCGTAAACAATCCAGTGCCCTCATTCACAGTCACCGTAGACTTTGAACCAATAACATCGGCGTCCAAGGCAAGAGCAGTAGATATACGAAGATGGAGATTCTCTACACTCCCCGTACCGATGGCACTGTTTGAACCTGGAACTGGATTATTTTCAAGATATGCCCCAGATGCAGAAAATGTGGCTGAGCCCGCTTGTGTTGGCATTAGCAATCCAAATATCGGGTCCAGGTTAGTTAAGACACCATTACCAACACCACTCGTGCTTAAATCGAGGCTTAGGGTCGAGTCTGTTTGCGTCGGAATCGGGGTGCCCGCGCTCGCAACAACGACATCACCTAGGGCATGAGGTGTTTTAATGCCCACGGTTGCTGCGCCGACGGTGTGAGTGCCTACCGGAAACAAATTCACTTTTGCAGCTACTTGTGCACTTAAATCCAGATACATGCCATAACCATCGGCGGCATCTGCACTGACTGTGACTGGCGTAGCGAAAGCTGTGTGGCTAAAAGCGAGTAAAACAGCGGTGGTAATCAAGGAATGCTTCATCATCAATCTTCTCCTAAACAAAAATAAAAACAAACGTCAATACAAATATTAACATTTGTTCGCATTAATGTTTACAATTATTATCAATTAAGAAGATATTTAATGTCTTATTGTGATGAATGTCGCTTATGTTCCAAAATGACAATTAATCCGGCCTGAGATGGTTTATTCTCCAAACGCACGCTAGCCTGATGTTTTAAGGCAATTTCTTTCACTATTGCCAACCCCAGGCCAGACCCTGTGACATCTGATTGTTCTACGCGGTAGAAGCGATCAAATACTTTTTCCAGCGCATCTGCATCAATACCCGGCCCGCTATCCTCCACTTCAAAACGCCATCCATCTGCTAACGCTGTGAGTGACAAATTAATCACGCCATATGCAGGCGTGTAGTGGATAGCATTAACAATAATATTATTGAGCAAGACTTCAATCTCGTCTGGCAAACCAGTGACTGTCATCTCGTCGGCACGCGTGAAACCAATATCCAGTTGCTTCTTGCGATAGAGCGGGCCTAAATCATTCAACACTTTGATCACTAAAGGGTTTAAAGCAAAAGCTTGCATCTCTTGCTGCCTGGCATCAGGGTCCACTTTCGCCAGGGTGAGCAATTGGTGGACCAGGCGCTCCATCCTTGCAACACCAGCCTGCGCTTGATTTAGCGCAGCTTTGTCGTCATGCTGCATGGCGCTGATTTGCAGTTTGAGTGCCGTCACCGGTGTCCTTAGTTCATGCGCGGCATCGCTGGTAAAGCGCTTTTGCATGGCAATCGCGTTACTCACTCTTTGCATCCAGCCATTCAGGGCCTGGATGATGGGCTTCAATTCGTCAGGCGGTTGGGCAATGGCCAGTGGCGCCAGTTGGTCCGCGCGTCGTGCATCAATTTCAGACGACAGTGCAAGTAATGGTTTAAAGGTTTTTCGTATCACCAGCAATGCCCCCAAAATCAGGAAAGGCACGATCAGCAATTGTGGAATAATCAGGCGGATGGCGACTTCGCGAATGGTACGTTGCCTGAGCTTAAAGTCTTGCGCGACCACGCAGGTGATCGCGCCACGCCTGGCAACAAATACCTGCCAGCGCTTTTGATTCGCCCACTGCGTTGATAACCCTGCCCTCGCCGTATTGACATCAAACGCACGCTGGTGCGACTGGTAAATCACCTTGCCTTGTTGCTGCAGTTGAATCAGGTAATCCTGCTCGCCACGCATTTTGGATGGAATGCTGTTTTTTGCTGGATAGGTGCGCATTGATAGGTTGGTTATCTGGTCGCTGCCTATCATGGTCTCGGCCAAATGCTGCAGGTTGGCATCATATAACTCACCCAGTTCGTCCGCCGTTGACTGGTAGGATAAAAATGACAGCAGGCCGATGATACACACGATGGCGATCGACAGGTATATGGCCAGTTCGACCCGGATGGAGCGCATCATGGTTTTTGCCCGGGGAATGCGTAGCCTATGCCACGGATAGTTTGAATAATCTCTGCGCCAAATTTTTTGCGTATGGTATGGACGTGCACTTCCACCGCATTACTATCGACCTCGCCGCCCCAGCCATACAGTTTTTCTTCCAGCTGTGTTTTTGAGAAAATCATTCCCGGTTGTGACATCAGCGCGTGCATGATGGCAAAAGTCTTGCTGGAAAGCCGCTGGCTGATATCGCCCATGGTTAAGGTATAACTGGCGATATCCAGCACCACATCGTTGACGCGTATCTGGTTGGAATGCCGCTCTTCTTTGCGCCTGAAAATCGCGCGTAACCTGGCTTCAATCTCTTCGACAGAAAAAGGTTTTAACACATAGTCATCAGCGCCAGCATCCAGGCCTTGAATGCGGTGTTCTATCGCATCCCTGGCGGTAATGATGATCACGGGCAATGCATTACCTGCTTTCCTTAAGCCGGACAACAAGGCCATGCCTGATTTTCCAGGCAGGCCCAGGTCCAGCAACATGGCATCAAACGTTTCGCCAGCCAGGGCAGCCTCAGCCAGCAAAGCATCTGGCGCCCAGTAAATTGCATGCGCACGCATGGCCTGTTGCAGGCTTTCAGCAATCATGCGGTCGTCTTCTACCAGCAATAACTTCAACGGCTTATCCTTTTCCTTGAATGCTGCCATTCTAACCATACTAGCTTAAGGTATTCTTAAAAAACGGCTTAAGTTTGCCTTAAGAAAACACCGGCATGATGCAACCCTGTCATTATTCACAGGGATTTATCCATGCCCCATCCGTTCAAGCAAGCAGCAGGCATGAGTATCGCATTGCTGCTGGCTGCCTGCCAAACACCACAAACGGTGCGGCCAGCACAACTCGTCGATAATATCGTCGCAGCAGACGCAACGCTGCAAGCCAATCGCGGCAAAGACCAGGTAAGCAACACAACGACCTTATCTGAATATGAGGCGGTGCTGCTGGCACTGAAGCAAAACCTGGCCTTTAAGGCGCAACTCAGTGAACTGGATCTGGCCAATGCGGATGTACAGCAAGCCAACCAAATAGCGAACCCGTCACTGTTTTATGCCTTTAGCGCCGCCAATAAACCCTATCGCTATGCCATCGACTTGCCAATTGAAGCCATTTTGCTGCGGCCGATCCGCCTCAAACAAATGCAGGCGCAGGCACAAGCCACGCAATACCAGTTGATGCAGGCAGGCTTCACGCTGATCCGTGATACACGCTGGGCTTACGCACAAGCAGTCATTGCCAATGAAAAACGGGCACGTTTAAAAGAAGCCTTACAGCTCAACCAGACGATTGCAACCCTGACCAGCACACGCGAACAGCTAGGCGATATCAGCGCACAAGAAACCTTGCTATCGCAAAATGAAGCCTTGCTGGCCGAGCGGGATTTGCAATTGGCCGAGATAGATGCGCAACTGGCAAACACCCAGTTAATGCACCTGCTGGGCTGGATGGAGGCAGATAAAACATTGTCGCTGAGCGATCAACTGGTGCCTGCATGCACAACAGTGGATATGACGCAGTTAAAAACGGTGGCGTTAAGCAGCCGCCCAGATATTTTAGCCGCAGAAGCAAGCATGGCCGCCGCCAAACAAAAACAAACACTAAATAAATTCAACTGGCTAGGCACGGCAGTGGTGGCCGATGCCACTAGCGGCCAAACCAATGGGCACGTACTTGCCCCGGCCATCAGGACGACGCTGCCTGTATTTAACCAGAATCAAGGCCAAATCCAGCGCGCCGATGCCGAGTTGGCCAAAGCACAGCAGGATGCCGAAACAATCAAGTTAAAAGCGTCGCTGGATATCAATACCACACACCTCAAATACCAACGCGATTGCCAGGAGTGGCAGCAACTGCATACGCAATTACAACCGAATGCGCTGCAAACCATCCAGTATGCCGAAAGCGCCTACCGCGATGGTGAAATCGCTTATTTAAATGTGCTGGAAAGTAGCAGGCGTTATCTCAGCCTGCAATTACGCGAGACGCAGTTAAAAGCCGACCTGATCAGTAGCTGGTCGGATTTGATGCGTAGCACCAGCCATGCTCAATAGCATGTTCATCATTCCATTCAGTGATCCTATTCAGAAAGTCATTCTTTATGTTGTTTACGCGCAAAACATGCCAGCCGCTGCTAGTGTCCGCTTTGCTTAGCCTGATTTATCCCGGCCAACTGATGGCAGCAGACAATAGCAACAAAAGTACACCACCAGCGCCGGTGTCTGAAAGCCAGTTGAACCAAGTTACGCTGTCAAACGAAGCGATTAAAAAGCTGGGGCTGACAACGACATTGGTCATGGTTGCCCGCCAGACGCCAGCGCTCAACTTCCCGGCACAGGCCATCCTGGCCCCCGAGGCATTAGCGGCTTACAGCACGCCCATGAGTGGCTACGTGGTGCCATCCCCCACAACACCGCTGCACATTGGCAGCCAGGTCAAGGCCGGACAAATCCTGTTCACTATCCATCCGGTGGTGACGCCAGAAGCACGCTTAACCCTGATCACCAGCCTGGCCGATGCCGAAGGCCAATTGCAGGCAGCGGAAAAGCAATTGTCGGCACATACGCTGACCCTGGGTAGGGCCAAACAGTTATGGCTGCAACATGTAGGCAGCCAGAGAGCGGTAGATGACGCGCAAGCCAATGTGGCCATCGCTGACACCAATGTACGCACGGCCAAGCAAAAGCGCGAACTACTCAAGCAAGCAGTAGAACAAGGCTCTGCTGGCAGTTACCCGATTAAGGCAGCCAGTACAGGCGTCGTCAGCAACCTTTATTTCAGCGCAGGGCAATTGCTGGTGGCTGGGGCCAAACTGGTCGATATTGTGCAGCAGGACCGTTTATGGGTAACGGCCTACGTGCCACACGCGCAAGTGGCGCAACTCAACCTCAAGGCCGATGCCGTGCTGGCAGAAAGTGCCGCACATGCGGTGCTGAAACCAATCAGCAGTCCGCAAGACAGCGACGCCCTAACCGGGACGCGCAAGCTGCTATACGCCATGTCATCGCCAGGTGAGGTGGTGCCCATGCAACGACTAACAGTACAGATTCCACAACGAGGCCAGGCACAAACACGCGCCAGTGTGCCTTGCTCGGCCACCGTGGTCGATATTTATGGCAACACCTGGGTCTATGTGCAACAGGATGAAACGCACTTTGCGCGTCAACTGGTATTTGTCACCCAGTCTGGCAAACAAGGCTGTTTATTGTCTGATCAGCGCCTGGCTGGCAAAGCGGTCGTCACCCAGGGTACTCAGGAACTGTTTGCCGTAGAAACCGGTTATACCCACTAAATACAACGGGATACACTATGTTGAAAAGATTCACCATGCGCGCCATCCAGGCACGCTACCTGGTTATTGTGCTGGCGGTGTTGCTGATGCTGACAGGCTTCAAGACCATTCCCAACACACCGATGGATGTGTTTCCTGAATTTGCGCCAGTCAAAGTCGAAATCCAGACGGAAGCAGCTGGTCTGTCCAGTGTGGAGACCGAGCAATTGGTATCCATCCCGATTGAGCATGCCATGAATGGCATTCCGCATATGAAAACCTTACGCTCCAAATCGGTGCTCGGCTTGTCTTCTGTCGTCATGCTGTTTGAGCAAGGCACCACGCTGGCCGAAGCCAGGCAGGCGGTACAGGAAAGGCTGCTGTTGGCGGCACAACGCTTGCCTGCCATTGTCAAACCGCCGGTCATGCTGCCTCCGTTATCGTCGATGTCACGCGTGCTAAAAATTGGGTTAAGCAGTGCACAATACAATATCTCTGAACTCAGCACCAAGGCCTTATGGACCGTACGCCCAAGGCTGATGGCCATTCCTGGTGTGGCGAATGTCGCCATTTGGGGCTTACGTGACCAGGAGCTGCATGTACGCTTTAACGCTGTCAAACTGGCGCAGCACCAACTCACGGCAACACAGGTGAGCCAGCGCCTGGCATCCGCCATCCGTCCAGACAGTGGCGGCTACCTGGATACTGCCCAGCAGCGACTTGCCGTGGCATACGACAGGCCAGCACTGGATAAAGAAGATTACCTGCAAATGACCGTCGGGCTCAGCAACGGCATCCCGGTCAAACTGGGCCAGGTGGCTGACGTGGATTGGGCGCATGCATTACCGATTGGTGACGCCGTGATTAACCAGGGCGATGGCCTGCTGCTGATTGTGGAAAAACACCCTGATGCCAATACTTTGAGCGTGACGCGGCAAATAGACCAGGCATTGGCTGAATTAAAACCAGCACTGCATGGGGTCAAAGTCGATGCCACTATCTTCAGGCCAGCGACTTTTATCGAACAGGCATTGCATCACCTGAAACAGGCGTTAGCGCTCGGCATCGGCCTGGTCGCAATCATTTTATTCTTGTTTTTGCGCAAACCAAGGGCCGCCATAATTAGCCTGGTGGCGATTCCGTTGTCCTTAATTACAGCCATCCTGCTACTGACCTGGCTTCAGGTGAGTATCAATACCATGGTGCTGGCCGGGCTGGTGATCGCGCTGGGCGAAGTAGTGGATGACTCGATTATCGACCTGGAAAACATTTTGCGTGCCATGGCACTGAATCAACAGCGAGGACAACCCAAGCCACTGATCAAAGTGATTGCGCAGGCGTCCTATGAAGTCCGCGGCTCGGTGATTTATGCCACGCTGATTGTCATGTCGGTCTTTATTCCCGTGTTCTTTCTACAGGGCGTTGCTGGCGCGTTCTTCAAACCGTTGGCCTATGGTTACTTGCTGGCCATTTCTGCATCATTGCTAGTGGCCCTTATCGTGACGCCAGTGCTGGCCTATTGCTTTTTAAAACAGGGATCTGAGCAAATCGATCACGCATTGCGTTTGCCACACAGCATAGAGCAGTGGCTGGCAAGTCGCTTGGCGAAACCCAAAGCAGTCGTCGTCAGCGCCAGCCTGTTTTTAGTTGGCATGCTGGCTACCCTGCCCTTTTTAGGCACGGAGTTCTTGCCAGCGTTTAAAGAAACTGACTTTCTGATGCATTTTGTAGCACGCCCTGGCACCTCGATTACCGAGATGAAAACCATGAGCTTACGCGCCAGCCGCGAGCTGATGCATATTCATGGTGTACGCAACCTGGGCGCGCATATTGGCCGCGCAGAAGTTGCCGATGAGGTGGTCGGCCCCAACTTTGGCGAACTTTGGGTCAGCATCTCGCCGACGGTTGACTATGCCGATACCATACAGAAAATCAACCAGGCCATTGCCGGTTACAGCGGCATATTTACCGATGTGCAAACTTACTTGAAAGAGCGTACCAAAGAAGTCATGTCGGGCAACAGTGCCAGCCTCGTTATCAGGCTGTTTGGCGACGACCTGGATAGTTTGCGCGACGAAGCCGAGCATATCCGGCAAAGCATTGCTGATATCGATGGCCTTACCGACCTCAAAGTGGAGTCCCAGGTCCTGATTCCGCGCATTCATATCCGCCTTAAAAATACGGCCGCAGACCATTATGGTGTGACCGAAGCAGAGATCAAACAGGCGCTGGCTTTGATGACACAAGGCCAGGTACAAGGCGAAGTGACCTTTGGCCAGGCACGTTTTAATGTGCGCCTGATCAGCGACAGCCCGGCGCAGGATAGCGTGCAGGCGCTGCGGCAAATCGCCATCCAGAGCCCTGCGGGTGCTGTCATCACGCTGGCGGAAGTGGCAGATGTCTATGTACAAGCCACGCCGAATGAGATTAAGCGTGAAGGTGCTTCCAGAAAGATTGATATTTCAGCTAATGTCGCCGGCAAGGATATCGGCAGCGTGGCACAAGAGGTAGAGGCACGTATTCATCAACTCAAGTTGCCTGAGGGGAGTTACGTCAAATTCATGGGCGAATATACCGAGCAAAAAACCGCCAGCCTGACACTGCTGATATACACCTTGCTAGCCTTGCTGGTGGTTTTCCTGCTGATATGGATGAGCCTGAAATCCATGCGGCTCACCGCACTCTTATTCAGCGTGTTACCCGTTGCCGTCGCCGGTGGGCTGGTCGGTATTTGGTTGATTGGCGGCGTCATGTCATTAGGCGCCATGATAGGCCTGATCGCCGTCATGGGCATTGCAGCACGCAACGGTATTTTGCTGATCTCCCGCTACCAGCAGCTCAGGCTGACTGCAGGCATATCGGCGCCGCAGGTATTGCTCAACGCCGTCTCAGACCGCTTCCGTGCCATCAGTATGACCACGCTGGCAACCACCATGGCCTTATTGCCGATTATTCTCAAAGGCCCGGTGTCTGGCTATGAGATTGAGCACCCACTGGCGGTGGTGGTTTTTTGTGGTTTGCTGGCGGCCATGGTCGTCAACCTGGTGTTACTGCCTGCACTGATCCTGATATTTCACTCAGACGAGCATACGCAGCAGGCTTAACCGTGTGATTAACCTGGCTTTTTGCTGGTAATCAGGCAGGCACATAATGGCACCAGTGACAGCAACACGGCCAGCATGATAAATGCATTCGGCAAGCCAAGCTGTTGTGCCACAAAGCCGATGAGGGCAGGCCCGAGCAACACGCCTGAATAGCCGACCGTGGAAATGGCAGCAACCGCCAGGCCAGTTGGCATTTCGGTTTGTGCCCCTGCAAGCCTGAATAAGATAGGCGCCGTGTTGGCGGCGCCTGCCCCTATCAGCACAAAGCCACCCAATGCCACCGGCAGCGTATGGGCAAACACGGCGACCACCATCCCGAACACAGCAATGGCACCGCCCCACAATAGCAATATACGGTCACCCAGACGCTGACTGAGTGCATCCCCAAAAAAGCGGCCACTCAACATGGCAATAGAAAACACAATATAAGGCAGGCCGCCCTGCGCTGTAGGTACCAGGCCGGACTCAGTGATCAGCAAGGCGCTCCAGTCCAGCATGGCGCCTTCGACTAAAAAGGCAATACCGGTTAATAGAGCCAGGACGAGCACAATACCTCTGGGCACTGAGAAAAACTGCCCATGCTCTCCCTGGGTCGTCTGTGCCAAGCGTGGCCAGGTCACCAGCATCAACAGCGCTAACAAGATGGCAGCGACCAGCGCACTGCTGGCAGTGCTCATATGCATGGCCAGCATCAAGGTCATGATGGCAGACCCGGCAACCCCCCCAACACTAAACATGGCATGAAAACCAGACATGAGGGAACGCTGAGACGCTTTCTCAACCTCAACCGCATGCAGGTTCATGGAAACATCCAGCGAGCCCAGCGAAGCACCAAATAACAATAAAATCGCGGCAAGTTGCAGTGTGTTTTGCGCAAGCGGCAACAACAGCACCGTGACCGCCAGTGAAAATCCACTGAGGGCGATGATGGGCCGGCAGCCATAGCGGGCACTGATCGCACCGGTCACCACCATGGCCGAGACCGAGCCCAAGCCCAGGCATAACAACAGGCTGCCCAATACGCCAGCATCTAATTGTAGTTGCGCACGCACAAACGGAATTAAAGGTGCCCAACAGGAAAGACCAAACCCGCCGACAAAAAATGAAAGCCGGGTAGCTAACCTGGCAGCATGACTATCTAAAGCAAACATCGAACCTCTGAACAAAATCCAGTCTTCCCGGCAACGGTTAAAAAAACATGTGCACTGAGTTGACAAAATTGGCAAAACACCCACTTCGAGCCGCGCCCTTGCTCGAAGTTCAAAAAACGCACACCTGGGAAAAGGCTTATTGAATCATGTACTTATCGGTTTTACCAAGATGCAATCCACCGTGTTATCCACAGTTTTTGTGGAAACGGGGAGTTATCGAAATACACCCAAGGCATAAAAAAAGCTGTGTATCGCTACACAGCTTTTTCAGCAATACGACCCAATTAACGGTTATTGAAAAAACCGATATTCATCACACGGTCATTCACAAACGTCACTTCTGTTTCTTTATAAGTGTTTTTGTCATCGTATTTCACCAGGTTTTTGTAGTACCACATCTCCACCTGCACCGGCTTGGAGTTATCTTGTTGTTTGCCCATATTGCCTATCATGTTATTGGCATTGCTTGGCTTAACTGACTGTTGCTTTTTAAATGGCTGCCCCAGTTTTTCGATGACGACTTTCTTCGATTTACCGCTAAAACCGCTGATAAACTCGTTTTCGTCATAGGTTTTGCCAGCAAATGCGGCAGTGGCAGCGAACAGCAATGAGGTGGCAACCATCGCAGCTGAAATTCTTGCGTATAACTTCATGTTTAATTCCTGTTATCCAAAATCAAAATAGCAAA
>CAYTIV010000030.1:0-14927 GCA_964437895.1 uncultured Methylotenera sp. | reverse complement strand
GTGGTCTAGCCACTAGGTACAGTCAACCGCGATACACATGAAAAAGGGGCTGACTGTGGTCTAGCCACTAGGTACAGTCAACCGCGATACACATGAAAAAGGGGCTGATCAGCCCCTTTTTTATTTTAGCCTTCGGCGGCTTTTTTGCTGCGTTTGGCGGTGGCCGGTTTGCTTTCAGCCGTTTTTTTGGCGGCTGGTTTTTTTGCCGGCGCTTTCTTAGCCGCGGGTTTCTTGGTGGCCGTTTTCTTGCCTGTCGTCTTGCCGCCCTCTTTGGCAGCTTTTTCTGCCAGCAACTCTAGGGCCTGCTCAACAGTCAGCTCTTCCGGGCTGACGCTCTTGGGCAAGGTGGCGCGGATGCCGCCATGCTGCACATACGGGCCGTAGCGGCCAGAGAACACTTCAATACGACCTTCGCCCGAAGGGTGTGCGCCCAGATCCGCCAGTGCGGTGGGGCCGCTGGCAGCTGCCAGCAGTGCCACTGCGCCATCGAGATTGATGCTAAACACACTCTCGGTTTTGGGGATGGATTTGAATTTGCCATCGTGGTTGACGTACGGGCCGAAGCGACCAATGTTCGCCACAATCTTTTTGCCTGTTTCCGGATGCTGACCAAGGTCACGCGGCAGGCTCAGCAGCATATTGGCGGTGTCGATGTTGATCTGACTCAGCGGAATTTCTTTGGGAATGCTGACACGTTTAGGCTTTTTCTTGTCGCCTTCTACCGGTTGGCCAATTTGCAGATAGGGTCCATAAGGCCCGTTCATTAGGTAAATGTCTTTTTGCGTATCGGCATCCTGCCCGATCACCACGGGTTCACTGGCCATATTGGCTTCGCCATCCAGATTGCGCTTGTAGTCGCATTTGGGGGTGGCGTTATAACCGGTACAGCCAATAAAGCTGCCATAACGGCTCAGCTGTTTTTGTAACTGGCGGCCGCACTTGGGGCACATTTCGTCTATGAGTTCATTGCCGGGGCGCTCTACGTCTGCTTTGACGATGATCTGCTGATTAAAGCCCTGCCAGAACTTGTCCATGACCGGCACCCAGTCCAGATTACCTTCGGCGATCTCGTCCAGCTCGTTCTCGAGCTTGGCGGTGAAGTCATAATCGACGTATTGCGTAAAGTGCTCAGTTAGAAACTTGTTAACCACGCGACCGACGTCGGTCGGGGTAAAGCGCTTTTTATCCAGCACGACATACTCGCGGTCCTGCAGGGTAGAGATGATGCTGGCATAGGTCGAAGGGCGGCCGATACCGTATTCTTCGAGTGCTTTAACCAGGCTGGCTTCTGAGTAGCGCGGCGGCGGCTCGGTAAAGTGCTGCTCGCCAAAGATTTTCTCAACGCTGAGCACTTCGCCTGTTTCTAGATGTGGCAGCTTGGCTTCACTGTTCTCATCTTCTTTGTCGTCATCCTTACCTTCCATGTAGACGGCGATAAAGCCTGGAAACACCAGGGTCTGGCCGCTGGCGCGGAACAGGTTGGCTTCGGAACCCACGGCGAGGTCCACGCTGACGGCGTCATACTTGGCCTGGGTCATCTGGCAGGCCAGCGTACGCTTCCAGATCATCTCATACAGTTTGAACTGTTCATCGTTCAGATACTGGCGAACACTGGCCGGTGTGCGTGTGATATCGGTCGGGCGAATGGCCTCGTGCGCTTCCTGCGCATTTTTGGCCTTGGTTTTGTACATGATGGGCGCTTTGGGCAGATAGTCAGCGTCAAAGTGCTTTTTCACGTAGTCACGAATCTGCATGACGGCTTCTGCCGCCAGACTGAAGGAGTCGGTACGCATGTAAGTGATTAGGCCGACGGTGCCGCTACCCACGTCCATGCCCTCATACAGCTGCTGGGCAATACGCATGGCGCGGCTGGTGGTAAAGCCTAATTTGCGTACGGCTTCTTGTTGCAGGGTGGAGGTGGTGAACGGTGCTGCCGGACTACGGCTGCGCTGTTTCTTTTCAACCCGGGTGACGGTGGTTTTGCCGGCGGAAGCCAACAGCAGCTTGCCCACAATATCGGCCTGCTGATCATGTTGGGTCACCGTGAACTGTTCGACCTTTTCACCATTGAGCTGAATCAGTCTGGCATCAAACCCATGCGCATGTTTCAGCGCACTCATATGAATGCTCCAGTATTCCTGGCTGGTAAAGGCTTCGATCTCCAGCTCGCGTTCCACGATCAGGCGTAACGCCGGGCTTTGTACGCGTCCGGCAGACAGGCCGCGGCGGATTTTTTTCCATAACAGCGGCGATAGGTTAAAGCCTACCAGGTAATCCAGCGCGCGTCTGGCTTGCTGCGCATTGACCAGATCCATCGAGATATCTCGCGGGTGGTCGATGGCGTGCTTGACGGCGGATTGCGTAATCTCATTGAACTCGACACGCTTGATTAGCTTGTTCTTCACCAGCTTTTTTTCTGCCAAAATCTCGGCAATATGCCAAGAGATGGCCTCGCCTTCGCGGTCCGGGTCGGTTGCCAGATAAATGCTGTCAGCACTTTTGACGGCTTTGGCAATGGCATCTACATGCTTGCTGTTGCGGTCTATGATGTCGTACTTCATGGCAAACTGCTGTGCAGGGTCGACCGCCCCGTTTTTTGGGATCAGGTCGCGCACGTGCCCGTAAGAAGCCAAGACCTCGAAATCACCCCCGAGATATTTCTTGAGGGTTTTGGCCTTGGAAGGGGATTCAACGATCAGCAGTTTGGACATTGCGTGGTCTGAGTAAGAGTTGGCTAGATAATAGCAAGCGTTTTAACGTCAATACAATATATAGGTGTCGAAAGTGACGAATTAAAGCCCTTTCGACCCTAAAGTTGCGTTATTCCTCAGTGGTGACGGCGATTGGGAACGGTTTGCGTGCAAATTCGATGCGCTTGTCGTCCTGGGTGGAAATGGTCAATGCCATGTCGTTGGCTGAGAATTTTTCATGGTCAAACATCGGATCTTCGTCCTCTTCTTTGGCTTGACTCAGGTGCTTGAAGTCATAAAGATCAAAGTCGGCCAGATGTGAGGGTTCCACATTACCGATGGCTCTGAAGATATTATTGATGCGACCGGGCTGTTCGCGCTCCCAGCCATTGAGCATATCCTTGATTTTCTGGCGTTGCAGGTTTTCCTGGCTGCCGCACAGATCGCACGGAATAATCGGGAACTGCATGCCGCGCGCATAAGCCGCGATATCTTTTTCGGCGCAATAGGCCAGCGGGCGAATCACCATGAATTCTCCGCGGTTAGTCGCCAGCTTGGGCGGCATGGCCTTCATTTTGGCGCCGTAGAACATATTCAGAAACAGGGTTTGCACAATGTCATCACGGTGATGGCCGAGGGCGATTTTATTAGCGCCCAGCTGTTGCGCAGTGGTGTAGATAATGCCGCGGCGCAGGCGTGAACACAGGCTGCAAGTGGTTTTGCCTTCTGGGATCTTTTCCTTGACGATGGAGTAGGTGTCGGCCTCTACGATACGGTATTCCACCCCCAGCTTTTCCAGGTAGGCAGGCAGAATGTCGGCCGGAAATCCGGGCTGTTTCTGGTCCAGATTCATGGCGATCAATTTGAAATTGATGGGCGCACGTTCCTGCAATGCCAGCAGAATCATCAGCATGGCGTGGCTATCCTTGCCGCCACTCATGCAAACGAGCACGGTGTCACCGTCTTCGATCATATTGTAGTCGCCGATGGCTTTTCCGGTCGCGCTGATCAGTTGATTGCGCAATTTGAGAAAGTTCTGGCTGACGTCGTCTGGGTAGTGTTTGATCTTCATAGGCGCGCATTATAGCGGAAAGCAAGCCAAAGTCACGCTAAGTCTTTGATTATTAGAACTGATTTTAATCACTGAAGGTGACGTCGGCATCGCAGGCGGTGTTGGCAGCAATCCAGCGCCTGCACAGGCGGCTGGCCGCATCATTCCAGCGTGCGGGCAGCCAGCGTAAAAAACGGGCAGGTTGCGCCACCATGCCGCACAGGTAGCGTTGCCCAGCGTCATCCCAGATCAGGGCGCGACAGGGCTTGCGGTGCGGCCACAGTAACAATAGGCTCACCGGGCAGGGTTCGGCTGCACAGCAGACACCGCAACCATTACAGGCAGCCCCCAGCGCTGGCTTGGGCGGCGCCTTGGCGTGAATGGTAATCACCTGGGTCTGGTCTGCGCGCACGTTAGAGACTCAAGTGACGTCCGCCATCCACGGCCAGGACATGGCCCGTGATAAAGGGGGCGTCATAGATCAAAAACTTGACTGCCTTGGCAATGTCCGTCGGATCTCCGCTGCGTTTGAGTAGTGTCTGGTTAATGACCTGCTGGCGGTAGGCTTCGTCAAACTCTTGGCTGTCGTCTGGCCACAACACCGGGCCCGGAGC
Source organism: uncultured Methylotenera sp. (assembly GCA_964437895.1). GTDB lineage: Bacteria > Pseudomonadota > Gammaproteobacteria > Burkholderiales > Methylophilaceae > Methylophilus. The sequence continues at coordinate 10,572 of CAYTIV010000030.1, read as the reverse complement.
GACGGCATTCACGCGTACGGCGGGTGCCAGCTCCTGGGCCAGCGACTTGGTCAGGCTGACCAGCCCTGCCTTGGCCGCACTGTACACAATGTAGTTTCTTTTGGGGCGTTCAATATGCATGTCGGTGATGTTGACAATGCAACCTTGGCTGTCGCGCAGTGCAGCAGCGGCAGCCTGACTGAGAAACAGCGGCGCCTTCAGGTTGCTGCCCATCAGGTCGTCCCATTCGGGTTGACCAATGTGCCCGAGCGCAGTGGGGTAGTAGGTGGAGGCGTTGTTGACCAACGCGTCTAGCCGGCCAAACGTGTTGATGGCGGATTCTATGAGTGCCGGTAAGGCCTCGGTCACCAACAGGTTGGCCTGCGCGATGGCTACGCTACCAGGTCTGTGCTGGTTGAGCTCCGCTTGCAAGGCGCGTGCTTGTGTCTCACTGCGGTGGTAATGCAGCAGAATCAAGGCTCCTTGTGCGTGCAATTGACGGGTAATAGCCGCCCCGACGCGCTTGGCGCCACCGGTAATCAGCACGACTTTGGACGGAAATTCTGCGTTCACGATGTTCTCTTTATTCTGCTCTGCTCACATTATAATGGCCGGATGACTGTACAACCGACCCCTTCACGCTTGCCACTGCCTGGCAAGGCTGCGCAGCAACACAGCGATACGCTGCTTGCGCACATTCAGCACACCATCGCGCAACAAGGTGGCTGGATTTCATTTGCCGAGTATATGCACCTGGCACTATACACGCCGCACCTAGGCTATTACAGCGGTGACGCCAATAAGTTCGGCGAGGGCGGAGATTTTGTGACTGCCCCTGAAATTTCGCCTCTGTTTGCACAGGCGCTGGCCAATCAGGTCGTACAGGTGTTGCAGTTGGGTGCGGGCGATGTGTTGGAGCTGGGGGCGGGCACGGGTCGTCTGGCGGCGGGCTTGCTGCTGCGCTTGCAGGCATTGGCGCAATTGCCAGCACGCTATCTGATCTTAGAGGTCAGTGGCAGTTTGCGCGCGCGCCAGCAGCGTTTGTTGCAGGAGACCTTGCCCGCTGAGCTGCTACAGCGGGTGCAATGGCTGGATGCTTTGCCTGATGCGTTTGAGGGCGTGATTGTCGGTAACGAAGTACTGGACGCGATTCCTGTGCATGTGCTGACTTGGCAAGGCGGTGATTGGCTGGAGCAAGGGGTGGCGTGGTCTGAAGGCCTGATCTGGCAAGCGAAGCCTGTCGAAGCGCGCGCGTTAGTGGCGAACCTGGACGCTGAAAATCTACCCGAAGGCTATACCACGGAGGTATGTCCCGCCGCGCAGGGGTTGATTGCCAGTCTCGCCTCTACGCTGGTGCGCGGGGCGATCTTATTGCCGGATTATGGCTTCGCCGCCAGTGAGTATTACCACCCGCAACGCGCGCAGGGAACGCTGATGTGCCATTATCAGCACCATGCCCATGATCAGCCATTGTTATATCCTGGCCTGCAGGACATCACTGCGCATGTCAACTTTACCGCCATGGCAGACACTGCCTTGAAGCACGGCCTCGACTGTGCGGGATATACCAGCCAGGCCCAATTCCTGATCAACTGTGGCATCCTGCAATTGCTGCAGCAAGTGCCGGCCGAGGACAGTGCGCGCTATTTGCCCATGGTGGCTGCGGTGCAAAAGCTGCTATCGCCGGCGGAGATGGGCGAGTTGTTCAAGGTGATGGCGCTCAGCAAGGGTGTGCCCTTGCCATTGCTAGGGTTTGTGCAAGGGGATAAGCGGCATCAGTTATAGCCGTGCGATGGTCGCTGCACAGCAAACGCCTGCACTCACGTATAATGCGCCCCATGACAGAACAAGACCTCACTCCAGAATCCTCCGAAGAACCTCACCAGCGCCGCATCCGCAGTTTTGTGCTGCGACAGGGGCGCCTGACCAAAGGCCAAGAGCGTGCCCTGCAAACGGCATGGCCCAGTTTCGGCATCGAATACACAGATCAGACCCTGCAACTCAACCAGGCCTTTGCGCGCGACCATAGCCGCAAAGTGTTGGAAATCGGGTTTGGCATGGGCGATGCCACGGCCAAAATCGCTCAGACACTGCCAGAGTATGATTTTCTGGCAGTTGAAGTGCATACGCCTGGGGTGGGTAGTTTGCTTAAGCTGATGCAAGAGGGTGATATCCAGAATATCCGCATCATTCAGCACGATGCCGTGGAGGTGTTGCAGCACATGTTGGCAGACGGGAGCCTTGATGGCGTGCACATTTTCTTTCCGGATCCTTGGCACAAAAAACGGCACCACAAGCGCCGCCTGATTCAGGCCGAATTCGTCAAATTGTTGTGTTCAAAGCTGAAAGTAGGGGCTTACATCCATGTAGCGACCGACTGGCAGGAGTACGCTGAGTGGGTGTTAGAGGTGTTGCAGGCGGAGCCCTTGTTGCAGAACACGGCAGACACCTATGCAGAAAAACCTGCCTACCGCCCGTTAACCAAGTTTGAGAACCGTGGCCTCAAACTCGGACATGGGGTGTGGGATTTGGTGTTTAAACGGGTGTGATCGGCGGTGTCGGCGTTGCGTCGCTGACGTCCCCCAAGGCCTCTGTCGGCTCGGTAAACAGCCACTCGCCGAGCACTTTTTCAGCTTCTTCCACGCCTTGTTTCTTCAGGCTGGAAAACAGTTGCACGCTGATATTCTCTCCCCAGCCCTGATGTAATTCCTTACGTACTTTGTTCAGGGTGATGGTCGATTCACTGCGTGATAACTTGTCGCTTTTGGTCAGGAGGACATGTACCGGTTTGCCTGAAGGGCAAAACCAGTCCAGCATTTGTCTGTCCAGTGGTGTGAGCGGGTGACGGCTATCCATCACCAGCACCAATCCTGCCAGGCTGCGACGCTCGCTCAGGTAGCGTGAAAGTACATTTTGCCAGTGCATGCGCATGGCTTCAGGCACCTTAGCGTAACCGTATCCTGGTAAGTCCACCAGGTGGCGGTCGTCTCCCAGTGTGAAAAAATTAATCAGCTGGGTGCGGCCGGGCTGTTTACTGACAAATGCTAGGCGGTTATGGTTGGCCAGGGTGTTGAGTGCGCTGGATTTACCCGCGTTGGACCGGCCTGCAAAAGCCACTTCCACGCCGCTGGGGGGTGGAAGGTCACGCAGGTGGTGGGCCGAAAGATGGAAGCGGGCGTTCTGGAAAACTGGCATGATGAATTGCGTTGCCTCAAGTTTTGTAGACTAATCAGCTGTGCATGCTATCACGAACAAGGTTTGTTTGATAAAATGGCGCGGAATAAAAATGTTGGGGCATTGAGATATGTTGAAAAGTATTAAAGCTGGAATGTTTGTTCTGCTGGCCATGGGTGTTCAGCCAGTGTTTGCTGAAGAAGCTGCCTCAGCGCCAGTAGTGAACGGGCCTGAAAAAATCGTGCAGAACGTGTGCGCGGCCTGTCATGGTGCCGATGGTAACAGTGTGATCACGACCAACCCCAAGTTGGCGGGTCAGCATCCTGAGTATCTGCTCAAGCAATTGACCAACTTCAAAGAAGGGTCGCGTGCCAATGCTGTGATGTCTGGGATGGCGGGTGCCTTGAGTCCTGAGGACATGGAAGGTCTGGCCAAGTATTTCTCTGCGCAGAGCATCAAGCTGGCCAAAGCCAAGAGCAATGGCAAGGGTTCTCTGGGCGAGAAAATTTACCGTGGTGGCATTGCCGCGACACAAGTGCCTGCCTGTGCGGCTTGTCATGGCGCCACGGGTGCCGGTCTGCCTAAGCAGTTTCCACGTCTGGCGGGCCAGCATGCAGACTACACGCTACAACAGCTGAGAACCTTCCGTACCGGCGAACGTGCCAACGCACCGATGATGATGGCGATTGCGGCCAAAATGACCGATGCTGAGATGCAGGCTGTGGCTGACTACATTCAAGGCCTGCGTTAATTCGAATGCTTTGAAAAAAGGTGGCTCAGGCCACCTTTTTTGCTGTCAGCAGATGCAACCATTTGCGGAGGATGTCGTCCACATCACCGTGGTATGCGTTACAGCAACACCCAACCCTGTCGGGTTGCCTGTGCAAACCAGAACTTTTTAAAGAGAATGTTTTGAAAACTCCCGTTTCCCTGACGCAGCGACTATACGAATTGCTGAGCTCCATGCGTTTTGCCGTGAGCCTGCTCACGCTGCTGGGTATTGCCTCCATTATTGGGACCGTGCTCAAGCAGAACGAGCCTTATACCAACTACATCGTAAAATTTGGCCAGTTCTGGTTTGAATTGTTTGAAATGCTGGGGCTGCTAGATGTGTATCATGCCGCCTGGTTTTTACTGATTCTGCTGTTTTTGGTCATTTCGACGACCTTGTGCGTGATCCGCAATGCGCCAATCATGCTTAAGGAGTGGCAGGTCTACAAAGAGCATGCCAGCGAGAAGTCACTGCGTCTGTTCGAGCATCAGGCCAGTCTGGCAGCGTCATCTTCTATGGCTACCGTGCAGCCTCAACTCGAAGCATTTCTGACGGCACAGCGGTATCGTTTCAAGACGCGCCAGCAGGAAAACGGTGATGTCCTCATTGCAGCCAAGCTGGGCACGCATCAACGCCTAGGCTATATTTTTACCCACGTGGCCATCGTTGTGATTTGTTTTGGCGGTTTGCTGGATGGCAATCTGCCGTTCAAACTGCAAGAACTGCTAGGCATCAAAAAGATCGAGACCCGCGATATCCCTTCACGTCAGGTGCCTGCTGAGAGTCGGCTGGGCATACAAAACCTGTCTTTCCGCGCCAACATGACGCTGCCCGAAGGGGAGCGTGACAATGTCTCGTTTGTGCGTGTACGCGATGGCTATCTGGTGCAGGACTTGCCATTTACCGTTGCGCTGAAAGATTTTCGCATGGAGCATTATGCGACCGGCATGCCCAAGTCTTTTGAGAGTGATATTGTGATCACTGATCCGGCTCTGGATCATCCGGTAGAAGCGACGGTCAGGGTGAATCATCCCTTTATTTACAAGGGCATTGCCATTTACCAGTCCGACTTTCAGGATGGGGGCTCGCAGCTCAAGTTTGCTTTGTGGGATCTGGCTTCGGCCCAAGCTGACAGCTATGACATCGACGGTGTCGTGATGCAAAAAGGGGCGCTGGGGGATGGCGCACAAAAAATGACAGTGGAATTCAATGAGTTCCGTCAGTTTAATATTCTCAACCTGTCTGCAGATGGGAAAGGCAAGCCGCATAACGTTGGGCCAAGCACAACGTTGAAATTGCGTAATGCCAGTGGTCAAGCGCGCGAATACGTCAATTACATGCAGCCGCTGCAACTGGATGGGCGTAGCTACTTTGTCTCTGGCATGCGTGAAACCGTGCAGGATGAGTTTAAGTATCTGCGTATTCCAGCGGATGACGAATTGGAAATCACCGGGTTTATGCACTTGCGTCAGACGTTGCGCAATGAGCAGTCCATTCGCGAAATCGCACATCAGGTCGCCAGCCAGATGCCGGGCGATAACGCGAATCTGAAGGCGCAGTTTGAGCAAAGCTTGCAGCAGTTGTTGCTCACCTTTAAAAAAGGGGGCTACAGTGAGTTGTCGCGCATCATCGAGACGGCTGTGCCCAAAGCGCAACGCGAACAGGCAGCGCAAACCTATCTTAAGCTGTTAAACAAGGCGGCTTTGCAAGGCTATCAGTTCAGCCGTGCACAGAGAAATCTGCCGCCAGCCGCCGAAAATCAGGCCACCGCTGTGTTTGTGCAGGATAGTCTCAATGCGATGAATGACCTGTTCTTTTATGGCACGCCCTATTATTTCCAGCTAAAAAACTATACCCTCAAGCAGGCGAGTGGTTTTCAGTTGACTCGTTCGCCAGGGCAAAACTGGGTGTATTTCGGTTCGGTGATGCTGGTGCTTGGCATTTTTGCCATGTTCTATATTAAGGAACGTAGAGTGTGGTTGCTGATCAAACCAGCACAGCATGAGGTGCTGCTGGCCATGTCGTCCAACCGCAAGAATATGGATCTGGATCAGGATTTTGCACAGATGCAGCAGCAAGTGAAGGGTGTGCTGGATGGCGCAGCCGCTGCATAGTGCTACAAGGAGGGTAAGTTTATGAGTACATCTTTTGTCGCCAAGCCGGAAAGTTTCTGGCAGTCATTGAGCAAATTTGATTTGGTGTATGCCTGCCTGCTGCTGGCGGGTGGTCTTTTTTCCTATCAGCGCTATGCCAGTTTCATGGATATTTATGAAGTTGGCTTCCTGTTTGGGGCGGTTGCGGTATTCAGTTACCTGGGCTGGCGTTGGTCAGCGATCGCCAGGCTGGTGTTGGCTGTTGCTGTACTGAGTTTGCTCGGAGTCTATAGCTATCACGGCGACCTGGTTAACGCCGGGCAACATTTTGTGCTCAAGTTTCTACTGGCCAGCCAATCCGCCGTCATGTGGATGAACGTATTGTTCGTACTGGCCATGCTGACCTACTGGTTGGCGTTGTTTCAAAAATCCGCGTTTACTGCCCGCGTCGCGTCGGCATTGACTTGGGCTGCGACGCTGTTTGGTTTTGTTGGACTCATGGTGCGCTGGTATGAGTCTTATTTGATTGCGCCGGATGTGGGCCATATCCCGATCAGCAATCTGTACGAAGTGTTCATCCTGTTCTGTTTGATCACGGCTTTGCTTTACCTGCATTACGAGCAGGTGTTCAATACACGTCAGCTAGGTGGGTTTGTCTTGGTGGTCATCAATGCGGCCGTGGGTTTTATTCTCTGGTACACCTTTGATCGCCATGCCAATGAGATTCAACCGCTGGTCCCAGCGCTGCAAAGTTACTGGATGAAAATTCATGTCCCGGCCAACTTTATCGGCTATGGTGCTTTTTCTCTGGCGGCCATGGTGGCGGGTGCGTATTTGCTGGTAAGGCATGGTTTGCTGACCAGTCGCTTGCCTGCCTTGCATGTGCTGGATGACCTGATGTACAAGGCGATTGCTATTGGCTTTGCTTTCTTTACGATTGCGACCATCCTGGGCGCAATGTGGGCGGCTGAAGCTTGGGGTGGCTACTGGTCCTGGGATCCCAAAGAGACATGGGCGCTGATCGTTTGGTTAAATTACGCTGCCTGGCTACATTTACGCTTGATGAAGGGTCTGCGAGGCGCGGTGTTGGCATGGTGGGCTTTAGTGGGCTTGCTGGTCACGACCTTTGCTTTTTTGGGCGTGAACATGTTTCTGAGTGGTCTGCACTCTTACGGCACGCTGTAACCTTTTTGCAGTGACTCAATGACGGGCAGTGGCTAGCGCCACTGCCCTTTTTCTTTATGGCTTCCCCTGTTTGATGGCTAACACGTTTAATTGTTAAATAATGTTAATATGACCATGTAGAACCCTAAGGGGGTTCGGTGATTACAGCGCGTCCTTTTAAACATGGGTTAACAGGGAGGTCATATGAAACAGCAGCAAGGGTTTACATTGATTGAGTTGGCGATTGTTCTGGTGATCGCAGGGTTGTTATTGGCGGGCGTGATGCGTGGGCAGGAGTTAATCGCGAATGCCAAAGTCAAAAGTTTGGCTGGTGATTTTAGAAATATCCCGGTGTATTTTTATGCCTATCAAGATCGATTTCGTGCCTTGCCGGGAGATGATCACGCGGCCAGCTTGCATGTGAGTGGACAAAATGCGAGTAGCAGTGGGCAGATACAAAATGGTTTGATTCAAGGGGTCTGGAATTCAGTTAGCGCTACGGATGAGTCTTACCTGCTTTGGCAGCATTTACGGTTGGCCGGAATGGTGACCGGGGCGACGGATATCACCTGTGCGCAATATGCCCCGCGTAACAGCGAGGGTGGTCAGCTGGGCGTGACCAGTGTTGCGGAGCTGGCAGCGGCCAATGCCGGCACCTTCAATAGTGCACATGTGCTGTGTTCGGATGGAATTATGGGGCGCTACGCGCAGCAACTGGATACCATGCTAGACGATGGTGCAGGCAATACGGGGGCGATGCGTATCCTGCAAAATGGGGTGCCAGGTAGCGGGGAGGCGACGCCAGTGAGTGCGACGGCGTATTTAGTCTGCATGAGTTTTTAGTGTAGAATACAACACAAAATTGTCACAAAAGGCCTGGTATTCAGGCTTTTTGTTTTATGTCTGATACATACGCCGTGAAAGGCGACATTCTGTTTTAGAATGAGAGCCGTTTTACAGCACCCAACACCTATGGCAAACGCGATTGTAGAAATTCAAGACCTGTCTTTCGGGTACAAAGGCCGATTGTTGCACAAAGGCATTAACATGACTTTTCCTAAGGGTAAGGTCGTGGCCATCATGGGCGGCAGTGGTAGCGGCAAGACCACCCTATTGCGCCTGATTGGCGGGCAACTCAAGCCTACCAAAGGGCAGGTGCAGGTGAGTGGTGAGACGGTTCATCTGCAAGACCGTGAAGGCATTTACCGTTTGCGCCGCAAAATGGGTATGCTGTTTCAGCATGGCGCCCTGTTTACCGATCTGTCGGTGTTTGAAAATGTGGCTTTCCCCATGCGTGAGCATACCAACTTGCCAGAAAGCATGATTCGCGACTTGGTGTTGTTGAAATTGAACGCCGTCGGTTTACGCGGTGCGCATGCTCTGATGCCGACTGAACTGTCGGGCGGGATGGCAAGACGCGTGGCGTTGGCGCGTGCCATCGCACTGGATCCAAGCATCATCATGTATGACGAGCCATTTGCGGGTCTGGATCCTATTTCTATGGCCGTGATCTGTGATCTGATTCGCAGTCTGAATGATGCCTTGGGCGCCACTTCTATTATCGTCACGCACGATGTGGAAGAAACCTTCCAGTTTGCCGATTACGTCTACTTTGTTGCCGATGGCGTCGTAGCGGCTGAAGGGACGCCGGAAGAGCTACGACAGTCTGAGTTGCCCTTTGTGCACCAGTTTGTGCATGCTGAAAAAGATGGTCCAGTGCCTTTTCATTACGCGGCCCCTGAATACCATGCCAGTTTGTTGAGAGGTGCGCGTTCATGATCGTACATAAATTGCAACGCATGCTGACCAAGCTAGGCGCCGGTTTTATTAATAAAATCTGGCGATTGGGTGCTGGTGCGCGGCTGTTCTGGTTAACGCTGGTTTCGTCGGGCGAGAGCTTCCGTCGCTTTCAGCTGACCATTCGTGAAGTCTACTTCACGGGGGTGTTGTCCCTGATTATCATTTTGGTCTCTGCATTTTTTGTCGGCATGGTGCTGGCATTACAGGGCTACCACACCTTGCAGAAGTATGGCTCATCAGAGGCGATTGGTGTCTTGGTCGCCTTGGCGCTGGTACGAGAGCTGGGACCAGTCGTAACGGCATTGCTGTTTGCTGGTCGCGCTGGTACGGCGATTACCGCCGAGATTGGCCTGATGAAAGCCACTGAACAATTATCCGCCATGGAAATGATGGCCGTCAGCCCGATTGCGCGCGTGATCGCACCGCGCTTCTGGGCGGGGGTGATTGCAATGCCCGTGCTGGCGACCCTGTTTTCGATGGTGGGTATTCTGGGGGGCTACCTGGTGGCCGTGCCCCTGATCGGTGTCGATGCCGGTGCCTTCTGGTCGCAAATGCAGGCCAATGTGGACTGGGAGTTTGATATTTTGAACGGCGTGTTCAAAAGTGTGGTGTTTGGCGTGGCCTGTACCATGATTGCCCTGTTCGAGGGCTATGACGCGCCGCCTACGGCAGAAGGTGTAAGCCGGGCGACCACCAGGACTGTGGTCACCTCTTCACTGGCTGTATTAGGGTTGGATTTTATTTTAACGTCGTTCATGATTGCCGTTTAGCCAGTCAGCCGATCGGGAAATTTGTAGGGAGTCGCAATGGAAAGAACAACAATTGATTTATGGGTGGGGATTTTTGTCGCGCTGGGTTTTGCCGCGCTGCTAGGTCTGGCCATGAAGGTGGGTAACCTGACCACTAGTAATATCGGTCAAACGTATATGGTGACCGCGAACTTTGAGAATATTGGTGGTCTTAAACCGCGTGCGCCGGTCAAAAGTGCTGGCGTGGTTGTGGGCCGTGTCAACGATATTGTCTTTGACCCTAAAACTTATGAAGCGGTGGTCAGTCTGAATATCGATACGCGTTACAATTTTCCTAAAGATACTTTTGCCAATATCTATACCGCTGGTTTGCTAGGCGAGCAATATGTTGGCCTTGAGGCTGGTGGAGATGAGGCCAGCCTGAAAAACGGTGACAAAATCACGCAGACACAAGATGCGGTCGTTCTGGAAAAACTGATCAGTCAGTTTCTCTACAGCAAAGCCACTGAAAGCGATGACAAAGCAGAAAAATCAGCATCAACCGATGCCGCTTCTGATGCGTTAGATGCCAGCCCGCTCGATAAAGTGGGCAAATAACTCCAATACGAAAAAGGGAAAGCGATGAAAAAGTGGTGGATGGCAGTAGCCATTTGGCTGGTGAGCAATGTGGCAATGGCGGCGATGACGCCGGATCAGTTGGTGAAAAAAACAGCTGATGACGTGATCGAAGTCATCAAGAGTGACAAAGACATTCAGGCCGGCAACCAGCAAAAGATTTTTGCCCTAGCTGAAGAGAAAATTCTGCCTAACTTTGATTTTGAAAAAGTGTCGCGTCTGGTGC
>CAYTIV010000029.1:0-15042 GCA_964437895.1 uncultured Methylotenera sp. | reverse complement strand
TTCAAAAGCCGCTTCAATGATACTTTGACGTGGATCCATGATGTTCTCTTGTTCGATTGAATAACAGTTAAACCTGAAATTTTAACCTAATTTTGTGCGGTCAGGGGTAGCTGAGCCTATGCTCACCGCAACTATTGCCAAAACAGCGCTCAGACGCTTTTGGCGTATGTCGTGCGTTGCGGTGCTATCCCGCGTGGATGCTCGCTTGCAGCAATGCTGCCCGTACACGTGCGTGGTTGCAAGCGGTGTAAGGGCGCACGTTTATTTGGCTTTGGCGGCCTGATAGAGTGGCATGACTCTTGGGGTCAGCGCTTCCAAGTCTTTGATGCGGTTTTCGCTGGAGGGGTGGGTGCTCAAAAACTCAGGCGGAGCCTCCTTGTTGGCCGCCATCATTTTTTTCCAAAGGCTGACAGCCGCTTCTGGGTTGTAGCCGGCACGTGCGGCTAACTCCAGGCCCATGCGGTCAGCTTCACGTTCCTGTTCCCTGCCGTTAGGTAAGGAGAACAGCAGCTTGCTGCCCATGCCTGCGCCCTGCGCGGCCATACTGCCCGCCGTGCCGCCGACAAAGGCCGCCAGTGCTTGTAAGCCAAACTGCTCTACATAGGCTTGGGACATGCGTTCACGCCCATGTTCGCGCAGTGCGTGCGCAATCTCATGACCGATGACGGCAGCCAACTCGTCATCGGTGGCATTCAGCTTATCCGCCAGCCCCGAAAACACCATGATCTTGCCGCCTGGCATGCAATACGCATTCAACTGATCATTTTTTTCGACATTGACTTCCCATTTCCATTTGGCCGCATCCGGGCGGAACACGCCTACCTGTGCAATCAGTCGGTGTGAAATACCGCTGACGCGATTCAACAGTGGTTTGTCAGCGTTAAGGGTACTTTTCTTTTGCGCCTCCTGCAGGGTCTGTGTGTAAGACTGCGCCGACATCTTGTCTACAGTAGAGGAGGGTAGCAGTAATAACTGGCTGCGTTGAACGCCAGACACACTGTTGCTGGTGGTGCTGGCGCAGGCGGAAAGCAGCGCGCACAGACTGGCGATGGTTAGAGTTTTGAAAGTGAACATTTTTATTTCCTCACGCGTTGCGGCGCAGTATGACTGTGTCGCAAGGGGTTATGGGGCATTGTTAGATCGCTGAAAACGACCATGCCGTGACTCAGGTTGACGCACCTGAGTCACGGCATGAAATTTTAATCTGTACTAGCGGCCTAGCTCAATGCATATTTGCAGGCGACCAAACGTTAGAATTTGAACCGCTAGATTTTGACTTGAGAGCCTAACTCAACTACGCGGTTGGGTGGCAGCTTGAACTGGTTGGTGATGGTTTCAGCCGTGCGGAATAGGCCGATGAAAATCTTTTTGCGCCAGAATGACATGCCAGGCTTGTCAGAGGCGAGGAGGATCTCTTTGCCGATAAAGAACGAGGTGTCCATGGTGTCTAATGCCAAGCCAAGCGGCTCGGTGAGCGCCAGATCGCGCGGCAAATCCGGTTCATCCATGTAGCCGTAACGCAGGGTGACGCGGTAAAACCCATAAGGCAGCACTTCTACTGCGACGCGCTCCTCGTTGCTGGTATAAGGATAGTCCTCAAAGCGTACGGTTAGAATGACCATTTTTTCGTGTAGCACTTTGTTATGCTTGAGGTTGTGCAGCAAGGCATGTGGCACCCCGTCCGGGTTGGGCGTCATAAACACACCCGCACCATTCACCCGAGCAGGCGGATGGGCGCCGATCGCCTGAATAAAAGGGATGAGTTCCATGGATTCTGCCTTGAGAATGCTATATAGCAGTCTGCGTCCGGTTTTCCAGGTACGCATCATGGTGAAAATAATCAGACCGATCAGCAGAGGCACCCAACCGCCATCCGGAATTTTGAGAATGTTGGCTGAGAAGAAGGACAAATCGATGACCAGGAACAGCGCGATTAGGCTGCCGGTTTTGAGTTTGCTCCATCCCCAGAGATGATGGAATACCACCGCGGCCAGCAGTGTGGTGATCACCATATCACCGGTCACGGCAATGCCATAAGCGGCCGCCAAGTTGCCAGAGCTGCCAAATGTGACGACCAGCCCCATCACCGCAATCATCAAGCCCCAGTTGACCCGTGGCATGTAGACCTGGCCTTCGGTTTTTTCAGAGGTGTGCGAGACGTGCATACGGGGGATAAAGCCCAACTGCAAGGCTTGGCGTGAAACGGAGAATGCGCCGGTGATGACCGCCTGTGAGGCAATCACGGTGGCCAGTGTGGCCAGAATAATCAGGGGGAACAATGCCCAGTCAGGGGCGAGGTGGTAGAACGGGTTTTGGATTGATTCGGGTTCAGCCAGAATAAGCGCGCCCTGGCCGAAATAGTTACAAATCAAGGCCGGCAGTACAAACAAAAACCACGCCAGTCGGATAGGCTTGCGGCCAAAGTGGCCCATGTCTGCATACAGTGCCTCGGCACCGGTGACCGCCAAAATCACGGCACCGAGCGCGATAAAGGCAATTTTGGGTTGTGTGTAAAAAAACAGGAAGGCATAGACCGGGCTGAGCGCCTTGAGAATTTCGGGGTGGTGCGTGATATTCATGACACCGAGAATGCCCAGTACGGCAAACCAAGTCAGCATAATCGGGCCAAAAAACGCACCTACCACCGCAGTGCCTTTGCTTTGTGCCCAAAACAGCACAAACAGCACGCACAAAGTAATCGGTACTATCCAGCTATTCAGCTGCGGGGCTGCGACTTGCAGGCCTTCTACGGCAGAGAGTACAGAAATGGCCGGAGTAATCATGCCATCGGCGTAAAACATGCAGGCGCCAATAATACCGAGCATCATGATGCGTTTGCGTTGATCGGGCTCACCGCCCGCATAACGGCTGGCCAGGGATAGCATGGCCATGATGCCGCCTTCGCCGCGGTTGTCTGCCCGCATGATAAAAGCGACATACTTAAAAGAAACAATCAGCAGCAGCGCCCAGGTAATCAGTGAAAGGATGCCATACACATTGTCTACCGAGAGCAGCACCGGGTGGTGGCCGACGGCAAAGACTTCTTTCATGGTGTAAAGCGGGCTGGTGCCGATATCCCCGAAAACAACGCCAAGCGCGGCAAGCGCCATGGTATGGAGCGCCGTTTGCTGATTTTTTGTATGGTCCATTGTGTGAACTGCTTAAGACAAACGATTATTATCAGTCAATTTTAATGCTTCACCAAAGATTTTGGCGCAAATTATATGCACGCATGATGCATTTGTGGGGGATTACACAAAAAGACTAATCGTTGGTCGGTATCACCCGGCTGACCACGACCTGCGCCTGACCCTGGTGCAAGGTCAGTTGCAGCGGCTCGTCGACTGCTAGGTCAGTGGCCATTGTCACGGCACGGCCATCCTGTTTTTGCACGATGGCATAGCCACGTGCCAGCACCTGGTGCGGGTTGAGTTGTTGCAGGCTGGACGCACAAACCTGCAGGTGACGTTGCAGGCCTATCAGCCTTTGCTGCATCGCCAGTTGTAAACGGTGTTGCCATTGTTGCAAGCTCAGCTTTTGCTGTTGTAATTGCTGGGCAGGTGAGGTCAGGCGACGGGACAGATAGTCCAGTGTCTGTGCCTGTTGCCGTAGCAGGGATTGCATCGCCCGCATCAGTCGCTGGCGAGATTGCAGGACTTGCTGGCGAAGTTGTGACTGATCGGGGCAGGCCAGTTCAGCCGCCGCGGTGGGCGTCGCAGCCCGTAGGTCTGCCACAAAGTCGGCGATGGTGACATCGGTTTCATGGCCGACGCCACTGATGGTCGGCAAGCGGCAGGCGGCAATGGCACGTGCCACCACTTCCTCATTGAATGACCACAAATCCTCGATGCTGCCACCGCCTCGGCAGATGAGCAGGGTATCCACCTCCTGTCGTTGATCTGCCAGCCGGATGGCCTCGGCAATCAGTTCTGCGGCACCTTTGCCTTGCACCGGTGTGGGGTAAATGATGACTGGCAGGCCTGGGTAGCGGCGGCGGACGGCGGTCAGCACATCGCGCAAGGCGGCTGCATCCGGTGAGGTCACCACGCCCAAGCGCTGGGGATTAGATGGAATCGCCTGCTTGCGAGATTGGTCGAACAGTCCCTCGGCCTGCAAGCGTTGTTTTAACTGTTCAAATGCCTCATAGAGCTTGCCCATGCCAGCTGGCTGCATAAACTCTATGGTTAGCTGAAACTCGCCACGTGCTTCATATAAGGTGACCGTCGCTCTGGCCTCAATACGGTCGCCCTCGCGTGGCTGGCTGCCTACCAAGCTATTACGCCCTTTAAACATGACACAACGCACCTGCGCTCTATCATCCTTGAGTGAAAAATACCAATGTCCACTGGCTGCGCGTGTGAAATTGGAGATCTCGCCGCTGATCCAAAACAGTGGAAAGCTGGTCTCCAGCAGTTCTTTGGTCAGACGCGTCAGATCACTGACATTCAAGATTTGCTTAAAAGGTGTCGATAACAAGTTATTCATAGGTCTGCATTATCCAACAGCCCCAAGCCGTTGGCTATGCTTTTTGCCGAGACGGATGGCGTAGGCGCACACGCGTTTGCGTGCCAGGCCAGCCGTTGGGGCACTTTGTTTAATTGCCGGAGTCCCTGTTAACAGGGAGGCAAAGAGGACTTGCCATCACGATGCGTTTAAGAAAACATACTAGCCTGCTCGCGCGCTGTGCAGCCAATTTTGCCGCCAAGTGGTCTGCTGCCTGCTGTGTAGCCCTGTTATCCGCGCCTGCCTATGCAGATGAACCGAGCGATGGCGGGGAGGTCGCGCCAATCGGCACACCGCAGTTGGATGAGATGGAGGCGACGCCGACGTACAGTCGCGCGCAGTCTGCACTCAATAATGAGGCTTACAAGCAATTCATCAAGTTGCAGGTCAGCCTGGCCACCGGGACCAAAAACCCGCTCGGACTCAGTAGCTATGAGCAGGCGCATACCCATTACTGTGCGCTGGCGAACGAAGCGCGTGACGCGGATGCCCAGTTTGCTATGGGCTGGTTTTACAGCATGGGCAAAGGCGTGCCCGAAAATCACGACATCGCGGCCCGATTCTTTAGCTTGGCGGCGATTCAAGGCCACCGAGATGCGCGTGCCTGGCTAGATAAAGAGTCCGGCAATGCCGAGGCGGCGGTGTTGCCAGCCTGCATGCGGGAGGCCACAGCTTCTGCGGCAGAGATGTTATTCAGAAAGCGTGGACCGGTGTACCAGCTGGTGAAAAAACATGCCCCGCAATATGGGGTGGATGTTGATTTTGCCATGGCGGTGATCGCGGTCGAGTCTGGTTTTAACCCCAAGGCGACCTCGCGCAGAAAAGCGCAAGGGCTCATGCAGTTGATGCCGGATACGCAGGCGAGGTTTCATGTCAAAGATGCCTATGACCCGGAGCAAAATATCAAGGGCGGCTTGTCTTATCTGCGCTGGTTGATTACTTATTTTAATGGCGATGTGGAGCGGGTGGCTGCGGCCTATAACGCCGGCGAGCATGCCGTGACCAGACATCAAGGCATCCCGCCTTATCCAGAAACCAGAGAGTACGTCAAACGCATCGCCCGTTACTATAAAAAGAAGCATCATGACATCCGGCAAACTTCGGCCATGCGCCAGAGTGATGCACCGCTCTCTGACTCCTGAACAGACTTAATGGCTCGCCATTCAACGCAGTGCGGCTGATACGGGAACATTTAGCCTGCCTGCTGCCTCTCACGCACTTTATCCATTACAATTTGGGTTTGATTCATTGAGCAGGAGACTCGCAATGTGTGCATGGTTTAAAGGGCGTGGCGGATACCTATTGGGATTTTTAGCCGGGTTCGGTATTGTGGCGCTGGCCTTGACCATTCAGGTGCAAAATCAACTGGAACCTTGTCCGCTGTGTATCTCACAACGCATCATTTTCATGAGTCTGGGTGTGCTGTTTCTGTTGCATGCCTTTGTTTCGCCCAAGTCCTGGAGTCATGCCGGCTTGATGCTGCTGGAGGTGCTCACGGCACTGGGTGGCGCAGGGGTGGCCATCCGTCACTGGTGGTTGCAGGCGCACAAATCAGAGATCATTGCCGACTGTGGCGTTGGCTTTGACTACATGTTTGATAATTTCCCGCTCAAAAAAGCATTGACGCTGGTGTTTCGCGGCACTGGAGATTGTGCGGCGATTGACTGGACCTTTTTAGGGCTGACCTTGCCGCAACTGGGGCTCATCAGCTTTGCTCTGTTTGGCGCTTACGCCGTATTCTTGTTCCGTGCCAGACGACTCACTTAGGTGACTCGAACGGCCGTACTTGGTTACGGCCAGCTTCTTTCGCTTGGTAGAGGGCCTGGTCGGCGCGATGTAGCAAGTGGGCCAGACTGTCTCCTGGGTGCAGTATGGCCACGCCGGCACTCATGGTGATCTTGCCAAGATCCTCCCACTGCAAGGCGTTTACTTGCAGTCTGATTTTTTCCGCTAACTTGGTGGCCTGGCGTAGCGTGGTGCGCGGCGCATACACAATCAGTTCATCTCCGCCCCAGCGCACAATGATGTCAGACATACGGCTGTGTTTGCGCAGGCAATGTGCGACAGACTTGATCACCGCGTCACCCATGACATGCCCATAGGTATCGTTGATGCGTTTGAAATGGTCAATATCTATCAGAATCAGTGCGTCCGAAACTTTCTTATGGCCCTCTGATCGATAACTAGCAAATACGCTTTCAAAGTGGTGCCGGTTACTGAGGCCGGTCAAGTGATCGGTACTGGACAGGGTTTTTAGGTTTTCTTTTTCGATTTCGAGGGCGGTGTTAGCCGCGGCCAACTGCTCAGTACGTTGTTTGACCAGCGCTTCCAGATCGGTGTTGAGCGCTTTCAGGTGATTGGTTTGCGTTTCACGCAGGCATTCGTAATTGCGGATGATGAAAAATTGCGCCAGCAGATAAAAACACAGGCTCAAGATATCCAGGTGCGTATATTCTGACGGAAACAGCTCGCTGGCCTGATTACTCACCACAAGCAGCAGAAGCAGCGTCAGCATGTAAAAGCCGGCGCGCCTGCCTTTGAGGTAAAACGCTGCGGCCAGAATGAGCAGTAGCAGGCCGCTGCGGGTGCTGTTGCCATTGGCCAGAAAGAACACGGTGACAAATTGCACAAAACATAGCCACAGTGCGACGCTGGAAATCAGTTCGATATGGGTTTTTTTGTAATGATGCAGCAGCCACAATAAGGCAAATGCTAGGCAGGCAAACAGTAGGTCGACCCTGCCAATAAAGGGTTGCATGTCCCAGCGGATGATGGCCATTGAAAATGACACCACGCCCGAAAACAGAAACACGTTATTGAGAAAGGTGACCTTGTAACGTGCGTTATCAGGATCATCGTCCTCGGTAAGATGCCTGACCGGATGTAACATGGCGGCAAGCGCTTGGCTAATCCATTTTTTGAACATCCGTGTTTCCTTGGCAATTATTGTTTTTGTGATGCGGGCAGTTTATGTAGAATTGCTGCAACTCCAGAAAAATCCTTCATGGCTGTAAAATTTTACATATATTAATGCTGCGTGTATGACTTTTAACGGATTGCATTCAGAATATTTTTTGCGCCAGGCGCTTTCATTGTCTGGAAAACAACAACCTTTGGTCTGTTATGAAACCCTTTAAAACTTTGGATGACTTTGTAGGCAACACGCCGCTGGTCGCTTTGCAACGCATGAACCCTAATCCCAGCAATACGATATTGCTGAAACTTGAGGGGAACAATCCGGCTGGGTCGGTGAAAGATCGGCCGGCTTACAGCATGATTTTGCGGGCTGAAGCGCGTGGGCAAATCAAGCCTGGGGATACGCTCATTGAGGCAACCAGTGGCAATACCGGCATTGCATTGGCCATGGTGGCGGCCATGCGCGGCTATAAAATGGTGTTGGTCATGCCTGAAAACCAGTCGGTGGAGCGTCGTCAGAGCATGAAAGCCTATGGTGCTGAGCTGGTACTGACGCCTAAGGAGGGCAGTATGGAGCTGGCCCGTGATGTGGCGTTGAAGTTGCAGGCCGAAGGTAATGGCATCGTGCTCGACCAGTTTGGCAACATGGATAACCCGCTGGCGCATTATGAAGGCACCGGCCCGGAAATCTGGCGTGATACCGCAGGCCAAGTGACGCATTTTGTTTCCAGCATGGGCACGACGGGCACGATTATGGGGACCTCTCTCTATCTAAAAGAGCAAAATCCGCAGATACAGATTGTAGGTGTGCAGCCGGAAGAAGGCGCGCAGATTCCTGGCATCCGCAAATGGCCGCAAGAATATTTGCCCAAGATTTTTGATGCCAGCCGTGTGGATGCCTTGCGTTATGTCAGTCAGAAGCACGCTGAGGAAACCACCCGCACACTGGCCGTTAAAGAGGGCATCTTTGCTGGCATCTCTAGCGGCGGGGCTTTATACACGGCGATGCAGCTGTCAAAAGAGGTCAATGATGCGGTGATTGTGACCATCGTCTGCGACCGTGGCGACCGGTATTTGTCTACCGGGGTGTTTCCGGGCTGATGCGTCTCTGGGCCCTCATGCTGCTGTGGTGGTCGGCGCAGCTGTGTGCCATGACCGAGATCAGCTTAAGTGCTGACAGCGTTTCCGGCCCATTATTTCAGCTAGATAAACCCCATGCTGTGGTCAATCTGCGCCAGCATCAGCACGTGCAGGTACATGCCGATCGCGTGTTGCTGGGGGAGGCCAAACTGGAAAACCCCAACATCACGCTGACACTCGGCGCGCGCCCCAGCCTGTTGATGACTTCGGATCAATTGCAGCTGCCGCCTTATCAAATCCGTCGCCCCAGAATTTTTCTTGATTATGCAGGTACCACGTCTGCGCCGGCCTTATCTTTTGATGCTGAGGTCAAAAGCCTGCAGGATGCGGTATGGGGCACGTTTCATTTGCACTGTGCCATGCCGACGCAACCGGCCAGCCAGCCCTGGTTTTGTGAAGATGGCCTCTATCATGATGTGCGTTCGCACATTCCGTTTAGCGTACTGGTGACGCCCACTTATCAGACGGCTGGCTCTGCCAATGGTGTCGAGCTGGCCCTGTCGGTGCGTGAGGCCAAATTTAGTGATGCCTCCGGTTTGCATGCTGGTGACAAGCTCACTGGCCAAATCCAGTTATCAGCGCATGCCTGGCAGGATGGCTGGCGCTGGCGCGGCGTGTTTGACTGGCAGCAAGGCGAGCTCTTCTGGCAGCCTTTCTATTTTGCTGATGGTCACAAGCATTTTGATATCCAAGGGGTCTATCGCTATCCCAGTTTAGACATCGAGCAGGCGACACTGGCGCTAGAGGGCGTTGGCACACTGCATAGCCAAAGCCGTATCAATCTGGTCAGCAAGGCTTTTGATTTTCTGAAGGTGGACGCTAAAGACGTAGACTTCAATGGTGTCTATCAGGCGTTTATCCGGCCGCTGGTGGCTGACTCCGTGTTTGGCCACCTAAATGTCTCCGGCAAGGCAGACTGGTCATTTGCAGCGCAGGGGCTGCAACCGCTCAACTTCCACCTCAAAATCTCGGACGCTAGCGTCGAAGATCAGGCTGGAAAATTCGGCTTTGCCCATTTTAATGCCGATATCCCCTGGGATTACGATCACCCACAACATCTCTCCATGGGCTATCAGTCCGGCCACATCCTCAACATCCCGCTGGGTGAGACACGTTGGCAGGCCGATGTGAACCGGTTTTCAGTGACGGCGCCCAGCCTCCGCTTGCCGGTGCTGGATGGCAGCTTAGACTTTGAAGATGTCTCGGCGGCTTGGATTCAGCAGAGCATGGTCTGGCATGTGCGCATGGACATGCAGCCCATCAGTATGTCCAGTTTCAGTCAGGCACTGGGCTGGCCTGTCATGCGTGGTCAGATGACAGGCGCCATTCCGCTGGTGACTTATGCCAACCATGCCTTACGGATGCAAGGCGAGATGCAGTTTAGACTGTTCAACGGCATGGTGGGCATGTCTGACCTGGCTATCGAAGAGCCGCTCGGTGCGGTGCCACGGCTGCATGCCAATTTCACCATGCGCGACATTGATCTGGGTGAGATCACTCGGACCTTCAATTTTGGCTCAATCAGCGGCAAGCTCGAAGGTGATGTGCATGCGCTGCGTCTGCAAAACTGGAAACCGGTTTCTATGGATGCCCGCATACAAACAGCGGAGGGTCCCTTTGAAAAGAAAATCTCGCAACGCGCCGTTGAGAACATTACCGCCCTGGGTGGCGAGGGCACTGCCGCGGCCTTGCAAAGAACATTTCTGCGCTTTTTTAAAGAGTTCAGTTATGAAAAAATTGGCCTGAGTTGCGAGCTGCGAGGAGACATCTGCAAAATGGGCGGTGTGGAATCCTTGCCGGGCGGATTTGTTATCGTCAAAGGCAAAGGGGCGCCGTCGGTCAATGTGAACGGCTATACCCAATATGTCAGCTGGAAAGATGTATTGGGCCGTATGCAGCGCGTGACGGACACCAATAGCAAAGTCATTATCGATTAGCGCATGGCAAGCCGGAGAGAGGAAGCGAAAAGAATGGTGTTGAGACACAG
The DNA here is from genome assembly GCA_964437895.1 of uncultured Methylotenera sp. Taxonomy (GTDB): domain Bacteria; phylum Pseudomonadota; class Gammaproteobacteria; order Burkholderiales; family Methylophilaceae; genus Methylophilus. The sequence continues at coordinate 4,496 of CAYTIV010000029.1, read as the reverse complement.
GTTAATCCCCCATAGAAGTCAGCACACTTGGCGGCAAGCGGGCTTGCTGACGCTGCTGGTCGCCGGCTTGAGTGCCTGCGTAACGATCAATATTTATTTTCCGGCGGCGGCAGCAGAAAAAGCCGCAGACAAAGTGATCGACGAAGTCTGGCAGACTCCGGCATCGCCTGATACGCAGGCCGTGCCTGCGCCCGCAAAGCAGTCGGAGGTGCAGCCATGATGCAACACTGGAGAGGGTGGGTGAGTCTGCTGTTGATGCTAATGCTGGCGCAGCCGGTATCAGCCGCGATGGATCTGGAGGTGAATACGCCAGCTGTTGCTGCCATTATGGCGAGCATGCAGCAGCGGCACGTGCAGCTGCTACCGCATTTTCAGTCTTGCGCAGTGGGCCTGACGGCAGAAGGGTTTGTGGCAGTCAAAGACGCCGGTTTGGTGCCCCTGTCCCAACGTAGTGCGCTGAGTGCGCTGGTGAAGGAAGAAAATGCTGATCGCGCACGCTTGTATCAGACACTGGCTGCCGCAAATGGTCACCCGGAGTGGGCAGGGGAGATTCAGCGTACTTTCGCCTTGCGCTGGAGTGAGCGGGCGCAAACCGGCTGGTGCGTTCAGCGCGATGGTCAGTGGTTGCGCAAATAGGCCGGTAAAACAACAGCTTGCAACCATCCAGACCTGAATGCGGTCACACCTGAAGCGCTTTAAGCCTTAAACAGCGTCGGCTAGTCAATTCGATGAACAACGATGGAAAGCCATGCGGTTTCATTTTCAGGCATGTTCATTGCATGCATTCAGGGTGCGTGTTCTGATGAAAGGAGTCCGTTGTGGCCACTAATCTTTTCGTTCTACCCCGACTGGGTGAGAGTATTCATCAGCAGGACCTGGGGATCTACTATATCCTGAACCAGCATACTGGGCGCGTACGCTCCCTGATTCAGCTGGTCAGCGAAAATCTGCACTGGTACCTGATGCAGTTGCAGCCCATCGCTGATGGACTGGATTATCGCTGGTCTGTCCTTTCTCGTCAGGATGACTGTGCCTTGAAAGCGGCCACAGACAAGCAGATTGCGCACTATTTCTCCAAACCTGAATATACCGAACCTAGTGGTGCTTGGCAGGTGATGCGCAATGCCGATTTTGGCTTTGCCAAATTCACTCCCATGGAACATCCGCATGAGGTCAGCTATGCCATCCTGACCTTTGAGGGGGAAGAGATGCAGACGCCTATTCGCTTGCACAAAGCGCCTGCTGAATGGCTGGAAGAGGATGCTGAAACGGATATCCTGCAACTGGAGATTGCCTGATCATCTCAGGCAATACGGCAACTACCACCGCGGGTGGTAGCTGCTTTGCAGGCGCGCGTTATGCTGTGGTGCTGACCACGTTGCCCGATGGGCCGTGGTGTTGCATGCCGGAAGATAAGGCCTGCAAGAATCCGCTCAGGCTGGCACTATCACTGTGACCTCCCAGCGCACTGACCAGAGACTGAAAACTGCTCTGCAGGTCGCTGCTACTCGTGCTGTCGCTGCTGGTACTTCCCGTGCTGCTACTGTTGGCGCTGGTACTACTATTGGCGCTGCTGTCATCACTCAATGAAGCCATCAGGCTTTGTAACTTCGCCTCCATGCCATGTCCACCATAGGGCGGTGGTGGTGGCATGCCCTGACTGGTGCTCACCTCAGCGGTACTGCTGCTGTCATCACTGCTACTACTCGTGCTGGATGTCCCCTGTGATTGCAGTGCACTGATCAGATTCTGCAGAAAGCTGTTCAAGGCGCTGGCGGCATCGCTGGTACTGTTACTGCTGCTGGTGTCAGTGGTTTCGGTGCTGGCCGTGCTACTGCTCGTGCTACTGGTGTCAGACTGACCAAAAATAGACTCCAAACCACCTTCGATGCCTGCGCTCTTCAGCGCAGAGTCTATCGCCCCCAGCAGGCCGCCGCCATCCTTGCCTTTGCCCTCACCATCCGGCGGTGGTGGTGGCGGTTGCATCCCACTTCGCTGGCTCACTTGTGAAAACGATTGAATCGCACTGTTGCTGCTTACTGTATTAATAGATGTCATGTGTGTACTCCGTAAGTTGTCATTGTTCAGGGCGGATCACAGGCTGCGCTGTATCGCCTTCGCTGAACATGCTCAGATTAAAGCGGGAGACCGTATTTTGAATGGTCAAAAAAGAGTAAAAAGTCCTTATAAATCAGTAGTTTAAATGTATCATTCGATACAAATGGGGTGCAATTGTATCGGTTGATACAATTGTCGCAGTGTTAACCGTTGCCAGGGGTGCGCCACCCCGTTCTGGTGTAACACGAGTGGCTGTGCTATTTTAAAAAGCGTTATTTTTTTGGACACCCACATGCTGAGCTTGGTCTTTGATATTGAAACCATCCCCGATGTAGAGGGCATACGACAGCTACATGATCTGCCCGCCACCTTGTCGGATGCAGAGGTCGCCAATATCGCTTTTCATCAGCGCCGGCAGCAGAACGGCACCGATTTTTTACCGCATCACCTGCAACGCGTCTGTGCCATCTCTTGTGCCTTGCGCGAAGGCAACCAGTTTCGTGTCTGGACCTTGGGCGATGAGCAGGCCAGTGAGGCGGAGATTATTCAGCGTTTCTTTGATGGTATCGAAAAATACACGCCGAATCTGGTGAGCTGGAACGGCGGCGGTTTTGACCTGCCGGTGCTGCATTACCGCGCCATGGTGCATGGGATTGCGGCCCCCCGCTACTGGGATCTGGGGGAGGACGACAAAGACTTTAAATGGAACAACTACATCAGTCGCTATCACATGCGACATTTGGATCTGATGGACGTACTCGCCATGTATAGCGGTCGTGCTAATGCACCGCTCGACCAGATGGCACAGCTGTGCGGGTTCCCGGGCAAACTGGGCATGGATGGCAGCAAAGTCTGGCAGGCTTACCTTAATGGGGAAATCAAGGCGATTCGGGATTATTGCGAGACCGATGTCGCCAACACGCATCTGGTCTATCTGCGCTTTCTCAAGATGCGTGGTCACCTGAATGAAGCCAGCTATCAGGCTGAGATTCAGCTAGTGCGTGATACCTTGACGGGGTACGGTGGCGAACACTGGCAGCAATTTATGGCGGCCTGGGCTTAAGGCCAGTGGCTAGGGGGAGCGCGAGCACTTAAGGTTGCAAATGTCGCAGCCCATAAAAAACGGGCCAGATGGCCCGTTTTTTATGGGTATTCAACCACCGCCTTGCTTTCGCTTACTGTGGTGTGGCATCTGCGGCTGAGTCATCCTCAGGGGTGGCCTCTACCGTGTCTTCATCAATTTTGTTTTTCCAGTTGAGAATCACGCGCTGATGTTTTTTGGCGTCATGCACAAAGCGATAGCGTTGCGTGCTGCCCATATAGCTGGCTTCTGCCTGATACTTGCCGCTGGGTAGATTGAGTAACAGGCGCGGTGCCGCATGCTCGATACTAAACACAGCCTGGCTCTTGCTATCCGTGATGGTGAGGGAGACATCGTCAATCACGCGACCGACCTTGCCTTCAGAGAACAAAAAGTAGAGGTTAAACTGCTTTTTGAATGTTTCCATGGCTTCGACTTCTTCTGAGCCGATACCACCCGTCACATAATCCACGCCATGCGCATCTTGCTGAATCGCGATGTCATCGGCCAGGCAAATCGATGACGAAAATAGAGTCAACACCAGTGTGATATGCAAACGCCATTGTTTCAACATCTATGGTTTCCTTATTTTGATGAGAGTCTACAAGGATTGTATGCCCAAATCAGGTAAAATAACAGGCTATGAGAAACAGTCGTCAAAGATCATCCAATTTGTCACCCGCCGCCAGAGCGGCACAGACCCCACGCACCGCCATCATTGAGTCACTGGACCAAGAAGGCCGTGGCGTGACCCATGTGGACGGAAAAGTCATTTTTATTGAAGGCGCTTTACCGTTTGAAAAAGTCACGTTTGTCTCCCACCATGTCAAGGCCACCTATGAGCTGGCGACCACGGTGGACGTGCTCAAGGCTTCAAGCCAGCGCGTGACGCCCGGCTGTGCCTATTTTGGCACCTGCGGTGGCTGCGCCATGCAGCATCTTGAGTTTTCGGCCCAAGTGGCGGCCAAACAGCGCATGCTGGAAAATGACCTCTGGCATATTGGCCGGGTCAAACCTGCCAAAATTCTACCGCCTATCCAGGGTACACCTTGGCACTACCGTCACAAGGCTAGGTTGCGCGTGCGCTACGTTGAGAAAAAGGGCGGTGTGCTGGTTGGCTTTAACGAAAAAGGCAGCAGTTATGTCACCGCCATGGACAGCTGTGAGGTGTTGACTCAGCCGGTGTCTGACCTCATCGTGCCACTCAAGCAATTGATTGGTCAATTATCTATTAGGCAATCCTTACCGCAGATCGAACTGGCGGTCGGCGAAGACGCAACCGTGCTGGTTTTCCGCATTCTGGAGGCGCTCAGCGAGGCCGATGTGGCTTTGTTGCAGCATTTTGAGCAGACATATG
>CAYTIV010000028.1:0-15726 GCA_964437895.1 uncultured Methylotenera sp. | reverse complement strand
GGTGGTGGGTAAAAGCAAAATGGACTTTGTGTTGTATGAAGGCCGTGATGATGTGGCCGCCAGAGCCAAAAAACTGATGCAGGAAATGCTGGATCGCTACAAGTCTGGTATCCATATCGTCAACGTGACGATGCAAAACGCGCAGCCACCCGAGCAGGTGCAAGCCGCTTTTGACGATGCGGTGAAAGCCAAGCAGGATCTGGAACGTCAGAAAAACGAAGGTCAGGCGTATGCCAATGACGTGATTCCTAAAGCACGTGGTACCGCCGCACGTCTGTCTGAAGAGGCTGCGGGTTATAAGTTGCGCGTGGAAAATGAAGCCAAGGGTAATGCCGACCGTTTCGAGCAGATTTTGTCTCAGTACAACAAGGCGCCTGAGGTGACACGTCAGCGCTTGTATCTGGATGCCCAAGAACATATTCTGGCCAACACCAGCAAAGTCTTGGTTGATCAAAAAGGCGGTAACAGCATGCTTTACCTGCCGCTAGACAAACTGATGAGCATGAGCGGTGCAGGCAGTGTAGCAGGGCAGCCTGCTGCCACTGATAAACCGGCCCAGCCCGCGCCACAGGCCGAGACCACGCCAGTAGATCGCACACGCGATGCGATGCGTAGTCGTGACCGTGAGTATCGCTAGATTGCCCTGAAGGAAATTGAAAATGAGAAATATTGGAAGTTTGTTGATCGGGGTGTTCGTGTTGTTGGTGATTATCACCTCTTCAGCGTATACCGTAGATCAGCGCGAGTATGCCTTGGTGTTCCGTTTGGGGGAGATTGTTTCCGTCAAGAGTGAGCCTGGTCTCTACTTTAAAATGCCAATGGTGGAGAACCTGCGTTACTACGATAAGCGCATCCTGACGCTTAACTGGGAAGAACCAGACCGCTTTATTACCAGTGAAAAGAAAAACGTGTTGGTGGACTCTTTCGTCAAATGGCGCATCATTGATCCAGCCAAGTACTACGTCTCCGTTCGTGGTGACGAGGTGCAGGCGGAGCGTCGTTTGTCGCAGATGGTGAACGATGGCCTGCGTGCCGAGTTCGGTAAGCGAACCATCCATGATGTGGTGTCCGGTGAGCGTTCCGAGATTATGGAGATTTTGCGTCAGCGCGCGGATAAAGAAAGCCGTCAGATGGGTATCCAGATTCTGGATGTGCGTCTGCGCCGCGTGGATCTGCCCAAGGAGGTAAGCGAGTCTGTGTACCAGCGTATGGAAGCTGAGCGTAAGTCGGTAGCCAATGAGCTGCGCTCACAAGGGGCTGCGGCGGCTGAAAAAATCCGTGCAGACGCAGACAAGCAGCGTGAAGTCATTATTGCTGAAGCCTACCGTGATGCACAGAAAGTCAAGGGTGAGGGCGATGCCAAGGCGGCAGAGGTGTATGCGCAGGCCTTTGGTAAAAACCCCGAATTCTATGCCTTCTATCGCAGCCAGGAAGCTTACAAAAACAGCTTCAAGACCAAGTCTGATGTCTTGGTGATTGATCAGAGTTCAGACTTCTTCAAATACATGCGTAGCAGCGGTAAAAAGTAACTCGCAGGCGAGCGATGAGTGGCTGGTGGATTGCGGGTGGCGTATTGCTAGTGGAGGGACTGTTCCCTTTGCTATTTACCCGCACCTGGCGCCAGACCATGGCGCAACTACTGCAGTTGCGTGATGGCCAGATTCGCTTCATTGGCTGTGCCTCTGCCATGGCGGGATTGCTGATTATGTGGTTAAGCCGTTAGGCGTCATGATGCATGCATGATCTAGGCACACTTCGGTGTGCCTTTTTGTTGATAAGACTTGCCTCCGCGTAGCCGCACATGGTTAAAGCCGTGCCTCAGACAGGGGTTTGCGGGTATAATGTCGGCATGCATAATTGGTTACTTCCAGAATATATTGAAGACGTGTTGCCTGCTGAGGCTGCACGTCTCGAATCCTACCGTAGGCAGTTGCTCGATTTGTTCCGCGTGCATGGTTATCAGTACGTGGTGCCACCCATGATGGAATACGTGGAGTCTTTGCTCACGGGTACCGGGCATGATCTCGATATTGCGACTTTTAAAGTGGTTGATCAGCTGACAGGGCGCCTGATGGGTCTGCGTGCAGATACCACGCCGCAAGCGGCACGTATCGATGCGCATATGCTGAATCATCAAGGGGTTTCCCGCCTGTGTTATGCCGGTACGGTGTTACGCACCAAGCCTGATGGCCTGGCCCGTACACGTGAGCCGCTGCAATTGGGGGCCGAGTTGTATGGCCATGCGGGGATCGAAAGCGATATTGAAGTGCAGCGCCTGATGGTGAAAGCCTTGCAGTTGCTGGGCATGCCCACGCTGTTTGTCGATCTGAGTCATGCCGCCATCTTTGCCAGTTTGTCGCATATGGCGCAACTAGGCCTTCAACAAGAGCAGGCTTTGCAGGCGGCTTTGCAGGCTAAGGATGTGACCCGTGTAAAACAACTGGTGGCTACACTCCCAGAAAAATCCGCACAAGCGTTTGTGGCGTTGCCCCAGCTGAATGGCGGTGTGGAAGTGTTAGATCTGGCGCGTGAGTTGCTGCCTACTTCTACCGAGATTGAGCAGGCTTTGCGCGAGCTCGAAACGGTTGCTAATACGCTGAGCTCATCTTCCGTGACCGTGACTATTGATCTTAGCGAGTTACGTGGCTATCACTACCACAGTGGTATGGTGTTTGCCGCCTATGCGCAGGGGTTTGCGGGTCCGATTGCGTTGGGTGGCCGTTATGATGAGGTCGGTGCTGCTTTCGGGCGCGCGCGTCCAGCCACTGGCTTTAGCCTAGATTTGCGCGGTGCATTACAGGCACTGGGTCCGGCGAGCCTGAACAAGGGGATTCTGGCCCCGGCCCTAGATGAGCCTGAATTACTGGCGCTGAAGGACACCTTGCGTGCACAAGGGCAGGTAGTTGTGGACGCATTGCCAGATGTTGCAGTGAATTATTCTGAATTGGCCTGTGACCGTCACTTGCAAAAAGTAGATGGTCGCTGGCAAGTGGTCGCCGTGTAACGGTGGCCTCATTTGTTTTTTACAAGATATTGATTAAACATGACACACTCTAAGCAAGCAAAAAACGTCGTAGTCATTGGCACCCAATGGGGCGACGAAGGTAAAGGTAAAATCGTAGACTGGCTGACCGACCATGCCCAGGGCGTGGTGCGCTTTCAGGGTGGTCACAACGCTGGCCATACGCTGGTTGTTGGTCAAGGCGCTGCACAAAAGGTCTACAAGCTCAATCTGGTGCCTTCCGGCATTGTGCGTGAAGGAGTGAACTGTTATATCGGTAATGGTGTGGTGCTAGATACCACCCATTTGCTGCACGAGATTTCCACCCTGGAGCAAGGCGGCCTCGATGTTACCAACCGTTTGAAGGTCAGCCCCGGCTGCCCCTTGATTCTGTCACACCATGTGGCGGTGGATTTGGCGCGCGAAGCCAAGCGCAGTGCTGAGAAAAAAATCGGCACCACCGGCAAGGGTATTGGCCCAGCCTATGAAGACAAAGTGGCACGTCGCGCACTGCGTGTGTACGACTTGTTCCACCCTGAGCGTTTTGCCGACAAGCTGCGCGAGGTGATGGACTATCACAACTTTGTGCTGACTAATTATCTGGGTGCAGCAGCGGTTGATTTCCAGCAACAATATGATGCCAGCATGCAGCATGCAGCGTCACTCAAACCTATGGTGGCGGACATTTCTGCCGCCCTCTATGACGCCAACGCGCGTGGCGAGCATCTGCTGTTCGAAGGCGCACAGGGCACCTTGCTGGATGTAGACCACGGTACGTATCCGTACGTGACCTCCAGTAACTGTATCGCTGGTCAGGCCTCTGCCGGTACCGGTGTCGGTGCCAATATGCTGCATTATGGGCTGGGAATCACCAAAGCCTATACCACACGTGTAGGGGGCGGCCCGTTCCCAAGTGAGCTCGATATCGAGACCGAAGGCGTGCCTGGATATCAGATGTCTACCAAAGGCCAGGAAATCGGCACCGTTACACGCCGTAAGCGTCGTTGTGGCTGGTTTGATGCTGCGGCTTTGCGTCGCTCCGCACGCATCAATGGCTTAACTGGTTTGTGTATCACCAAACTGGATGTGCTGGATGGCATTGAGTCATTGAATATCTGCACCGGTTACAAACTGGATGGCAAGGTGGTTGACATGTTGCCAGTGGGTGCAGATGACGTGGCCCGTTGTGAGCCGATTTATGAAACTGTACCCGGCTGGACAGAAACCACATTCGGTGCCAAAACTTGGGAAGCCTTGCCTAAAAATGCACAACATTACCTCAAGCGTCTGGAAGCAGTGTGCGGTGTCCCTATCGCCATCGTATCTACTGGTCCTGAGCGTGATGAAACCATCGTTCTGCAACATCCATTTGCCTGATTGAAGGTTGTTTGACATGCATGCACAACGACTGGCCTGGGCAATTACCGGTTCAGGCCATTATTTGCGTGAATCGCTGGCCATCCTGCAGACCTTGCAGGATGTTGATATCTATCTGAGCCGTGCCGCCGCTGAAATCATTCAGCAGTACGGATTTCAGGCCGCCCTTGAGGCGACTGGGCACAAGGTCTATCAAGACAAGACCGCCAGCAGTATCCCTGTGGAGCGTTTTTATGAAGGCGTGTATCACACCCTAGTGATTGCGCCGGCCACATCTAATACGATTGCCAAAATGGCGTATGGATTTTCGGACAGTCTGGTCACCAACCTGTTTGCCCAAGCTGGAAAAACGCGAGTACACAGCATCGTTTTTGCCTGCGACACTGCCCCAGAGCTCGAATCAGAAGCACCCCGTGACAATGTGGTTAAGGTTTTTCCGCGCCAGATTGATCTGGATAACGTGCTGCGATTAAAGCAATTTGCAGATACCACCGTGGCCGAAGACATGACTCGGCTGCAACACGCCATCATGCAGCGTCTGGCATCCGTGCATGACTTGCACTTGCACGATGGTATTCAGGTAGTCGATCAGCCTGCCAGTTAATCGCATGAATCGCCTGCTGTTTCTTACAGGAAAACTGGCAGAACACAGTCTGCACCAGGTGTTGCAGTCTATTCAGGCCGATAGCAAGCTTTCCCCGTTTGAGTACGAAGTCAAGCAGTTGGGGGTATCGGTGGCTGCATTGATGACGCCGCCACTGATTGCGAGACGTTTGCCCACGGTTTCTAATATCCATAAAGTGATTCTGCCCGGTCTGTGTCAGGGCGACCTGTCGCCGCTGGAAGCGCAATGGGGCGTGCCGGTAGAGCGCGGGCCCAAAGACTTGAAAGACCTGCCACAATACTTTGGTCAGCAGGGCCAGGCACCGGACCTGTCGCAGCATCGCGTCAAAATCTTTGCTGAGATCGTGGATGCGCCTGATCTCTGTGTTGAGCAAATTGTCGCCAAAGCGGATCATTTTCGGCAACAGGGCGCGGATGTGATTGACCTAGGCTGTTTGCCAGGTAAGCCCTTCGCGCATATGACCGAAGCGGTGCGTACCCTTAAGGCTGAGGGCTTTCAGGTCAGTGTGGATTCCATGCGCGAGGATGACTTGCTGGCTGCGGGCCATGCAGGGGCCGATTATTTGCTTAGTCTGCACGAGCACAGCCTATGGATCGCCGATGAGGTGGCCGCTACGCCTATTCTTATTCCAGCCAAACCTGGTAGTCTGCCTAGTCTGCAGCGCGCGATTGACCATTGTCTCGCGCGAGGGCGGGCGTTTATCGCAGACCCGATTCTAGACCCCATCCATTTTGGACTCACGGCTTCGATTGTGCGCTATCACACCTTGCGCAAGAAATATCCCGACATCAAGATCATGATGGGGGTTGGCAATCTGACCGAGCTCACGGATGCAGACACCACTGGCATCAATGCGATGTTGTTTGGCATGATCAGTGAAATGAACATTGATGCCGTACTGGCCACATCGGTGAGCCCGCATGCTTGTGAGGCCGTGGCTGAGGCAGATATCGCCCGCCGGGTGATGTATCGCGCAAGCCAGGATAGACGCTTGCCACGTGGATATTCCTCTGGTTTGCTCGGGCTGCATGATCGCAAACCTTTTCCCTACGCTGCAGATGAAATCAATGCGATGGCCAGTCAGATCAAGGATCCCAGTTTTCGCATCATGGTCAGCGAGCAGGGGGTGCATGTCTATAACCGTGACGGCATGCAGCTGGAGACGGATCCTTATCGCTTTTACGCGGGCCTGCAGGTGCAGGACGATGCCTCGCATGCTTTTTACCTTGGGGTTGAGCTGGCACGCGCCCAGATTGCTTGGCAATTGAAAAAACGCTATGTGCAGGACGAGATGCTAGAGTGGGGCGTGGCTTCCGACGTACAAAATAAACAGGCCAAAGTGGCGCACCGTGAGGCTTCTATCAAAGAGCGCCAGTCACGGCAAGCGCCGCCACAGCCGTCCGCGCTAGATCAGGAAGACGATGTATGATTTATGAAACCATAGTGACGACTTGCGCCGAGGACGGGTGCGTGCACATTGCGCCTTTTGGTATCCAATGGCATGACGGCCGTGTGCTTATCATGCCATTTCAACCTTCCACGACACTGCAAAATATCTTGCAAAGCGGCCATGCTGTACTCAATTTGACCGATGATGTGCGCGTATTTGCGGCGGCGATTGCGCGAAAAACGCAATTTGCCACTGTGGACGTGGCTGCCGGTCGTGGCGTCAGACTTCAGGACTGTCTGGCGCACCATGTTTTGGCACTGGACAGCGTGGAGGAGGATCAGGTGCGGCCCAAGCTGTGGATGCGCGTGATAGAAAGCGGCACACACGGCGTGTTCATGGGATTTAATCGCGCCCAAGCGGCCGTCATTGAGTTGGCGGTGCTGGTGAGTCGACTGCATATGTTGCCGCCAGAAAAAATCAGCCAGGAGATGCAATATCTGCAAATCGCGATTGATAAAACAGCTGGCCCGCGTGAGCAGGAGGCCTGGCAATGGCTGGTGGATTGCGTCAATAACCACATGGCGCAACAAGCTGGCATGCAACAGGCATAAGCAATGCGGGTTCTGGTCAGCGTTAATTCAGTGCAGGAAGCACAGTTGGTCTTGACGTCAGGCGTGACGCTGATCGACTTGAAAGATACCACGCGTGGTGCATTGGCGGCTTTGCCGCAGGATATTTCAAAAGACATCATCGCGACTATTGATGCCTACCGCTTGCATCATGCTGGAACTCAGGTGACGGTCAGTGGTACTGTGGGTGATGATTGTGAAGATGCGGCGCAGCTGCATGCGCTGATTGCCAGCCGTGTACAAGCCGGTGTTGAAATTATCAAGTTGCCAGAGGCCTTGTGGGATCACACCCAGTTTGCGGCTGTGATTGCCGCTTTTGTCCAGCAGGGTGTACGGTTTGTGGCGGTATTTAAACCCGAAAGCTTGCGCCAGCCAGTGCCCCTCGCTCAACGTTTGGCGGCGTTGGTTGCGCAGGGCTATATTGGCGTGATGGTCGATACTGTGGATAAATCCGCCCCGGTGCTGGAGAGGGTCACTCTGGCAGAGATCCAACACTTTGTACAGTTGGCTAAACAGTCAGAATTGATGACCGGTGTAGCAGGGGGGCTGCGGCAGTCGCATCTCCCTTTACTCGCGAATATTGAGGCCGATTACCTAGGTTTTCGTGGTGGTTTGTGTCGTCATGGCCTCAGAACATCTAGCCTGGAACCTGCCATTGTGGCCGAGGTCGTATCAACAGTCGAATATCTGTTGCAAAAGTGATCACAGGTAAACAAATTTTAACGCCGCCGTGCGCTTAGGGTTGCGCCTCCGGCACGGTTTGCGTATAGTTTATGGTGTGAGTAATCATCAAAGATGTGGCGTTAAAGCCCAATAACAAAGGAGTCAATGAATGAAAAAAAGTTTTTTAGGCTTGGCAATTGCTTCTGCATTTGTATTTGCATCGCAAGTTGCGCAAGCTGAAGACATGTACCGTGGTGCTTGGTACGTTGTGCCAGGTGCAACTTACATGAACACAGACAACGATCTGGACGCAGACAATGGCCGTGGCGCTTTCCTGTCTTTGGGCAAAGAGTTAAGTGAGCACTGGGACATTCAAGGCCGTTTGGGCTACAACCGCGCTGATGAAGACACTGGTATTGCCGGTGCTAGCGGTAAATACAAGCAAACTGCACTGGGCTTGGATGCTTTGTACATGTTCAGCCGCGACAAATTCCGTCCATTCCTGCTGGCCGGTTTGGGTGCAGCGCGTAACAACGTAGACTACTCAGTACCAGGCTTGGATGTTGATGGTAAGAAAACCTCTTGGATGGCTAACGTTGGTCTGGGTGCACAATACCTGTTCAATGACAAGTTCGGTATCCAAGCTGACCTGCGTCACCAGTGGAGCCGTGCACGCGTGGCCGCAACAAATGGCGTAGCCAGCGACTCTGAAACCGATACCATTGGTAACACATTGTTCAACATCGGCGGTATCTTCCGTTTCGGTGCGCCAGCACCTGTAGTTGAAGAGCCAACACCAGAGCCAGCACCAGCACCAGTGGCTGCTGCTGAGCCAGCACCTGCGCCAGCGCCAGCACCTGCTCCACCGCCAGCACCGGTTTGTAAGCCACAAAACGAAACAGTGACTGTCAGTGCTGAAAAACTGTTCGGTTTCGACAAGGCTAACCTGCGTGAAGAAGGCCGTAAGGTTTTGGATGAAACTGCTGCCAAAATCAAATCGAACCCAGAAATCACTGCTGTGATCGTGACAGGTCATACTGACCGCATCGGTTCTGATGCTTACAACCAGAAACTGTCCGAGCGTCGTGCTAAACAAGTCGCTGATTACTTGGTAGCGCAAGGCGTGAGCAGCAGCATCATCACTGCTGAAGGTAAAGGTAAATCTGAGCCAGTGGTTCAGTGCGAAGGTAAAAAAGTAAGCAAGAAACTGATTTCTTGCCTGCAACCTAACCGTCGCGTTGAAATTCGTGCAGAAGGCACCAAGCAAGTCGGTTGCCAATAATCAGATTTGATTCTGAGTCAAAAGCCACGCGCACGCGTGGCTTTTTTTATGCCTGTCATCACTGCTCGCGATTTTGGCTGGCTGCCTCAGTTATAATTCGGCTATGGCTGATACACAATTTATTATCAAGGCCCGTTGGGTGATTCCGGTCGATGACGCGAAGACTGTCCTTGAACAACAGGCCGTCTTAGTCGAGGCCGGACAGATTAAAGCCATTGTGCCCAAGGCAGATATCCCTGCTTGGGCGGCAGACTGGCCAGTCATAGACTGTACACAACATGCGTTAATCCCAGGCTTGATCAACCTGCATGCGCACAGCAGCATGAATCTGCTGCGAGGGGTGGCTGACGATCATGCTCTGATGCCTTGGCTGACTGAGCATATCTGGCCCGCTGAGCAACGCTGGGTGTCACACTCTTTTGTGCATGACGGCAGCCTGTTAGCCTGTGCCGAAATGTTGAGCGGCGGCGTGACTACATTCAATGACATGTATTTCTTTCCGCAGGCCACCATACAGGCTGCACAGCGGGCTGGGATGCGCGCCCATATCGGACTGACCGTCCTCGAGTTTCCAACCAACTACGCCGCCTCGGCTAACGAATACATTCGCCTTGGGACGGAAGCGCGGGATGCCTATAAGGCTGATCCGCGCATCAGTTTTTCGTTTGCACCGCATGCCCCCTATACCGTGAGTGATCAGACATTTGCTCAAATTGCCACGCTGGCAGAGCAACTCAATTTGGGGATACACACGCATTTGCACGAAACCCAGGCTGAGATTCAACAAAGCCTTGAGCAGTACGGGGTACGCCCGACACAGCGATTACAGGCACTCGGGGTATTTGGACCTTCTACTGTCGTCGCGCACGGTGTTCATCTGGATACTCAAGAGCTGACTGCACTTTCAACGCTGGGTGTGCATATTGCGCATTGCCCTAGTTCTAACCTCAAACTGGCCAGTGGTATCGCGCCAGTGGCTGCAGCATTGGCGGCTGGGGTGAATGTAGGTTTGGGTACCGATGGCGCGGCCAGCAATAACCGGCTGGATATGTGGCAAGAAATGCGCACGGCTGCGTTGCTGGCCAAGGTGGCCGCTCAAGATGCCGAGGCTGTGCCAGCTTATCAGGCATTGCAGATGGCCACGCTGAACGGTGCGCGTGCATTGGGCTTGCAGGCACAGATTGGCAGCATCGAAGTGGGTAAACAGGCCGATCTGGTGGCCGTCAGGCTGGATGAACTCAATAGCTTGCCCTGTTTTGACCCGGTCTCGCATCTGGTCTATGTGGCTGGCCGTGAGCAGGTGACCCATACATGGGTGGATGGGCATTTGCAATACCAGCGCACCAACACCGGGCAGATGGTGTTTTCCGGCATGGAGACTGCCGCTTTGCGCGCAATCGCGCAGCAATGGCAACTCAAATTGCAAACGCCGCTTGGCCAAGACCAGAATTAACAAAGGAACAGTCATGACGAATGTAGAAGTCGCTGAAGTCAATAAATTTGCCGAACTGGCCCATCAGTGGTGGGACCCGCAAGGGGTGTTCAAGCCACTGCATCAGTTGAATCCGCTGCGCCTGCAGTATATAGACCAGCGTGCTTCACTGGCCGGCAAACGTGTGCTGGATGTAGGATGTGGCGGCGGTATTTTGAGTGAGTCCATGGCGCAAAGAGGCGCTCAGGTGCTGGGTATCGATCTGGCCGAAAAGTCTTTGCAGGTGGCGCAGCTACATGCGCTTGAAGCAGGCGCCACGGTAGAGTACCGCTGTGTGGCGGTAGAGGCGCTGGCTACCGAGATGCCGCAGTCCTTTGATGTGGTGACCTGTATGGAAATGCTGGAACATGTTCCGGATCCAGCCAGTGTGGTGCGTGCCTGCGCGGCGCTGGTCAAGCCCGGTGGACATGTGTTCTTTTCTACCCTAAATCGCAATGCAAAAGCCTATTTGATGGCAGTGGTCGGTGCTGAGTATGTGCTTAATCTATTACCCAAAGGTACGCATGATTACAGCAAATTCATCAAGCCATCCGAGCTGGCCAGCTGGATGCGGCCTTGTGGTCTGGAGTTGCGTCATCAAACTGGCGTCACCTATCATCCGCTTAGCAAGCAATATGCACTCACTACTGATACCACTGTGAACTACATGCTGCATGCCATTCTGGATATCTGATAGGGTCGTTTATGCAAGCTGTGTTATTTGATTTGGACGGGACGCTGGTTGAAACCGCATCTGACTTAGGCTATGCGCTGAATCTGTTGCGTGAGCGACACGGTCAGCCTTTTTTGCCTGAGGAAACCATCAGACCTTATGCTTCTCATGGCTCGCGCGGTTTACTCGAGATCGGTTTTGGGCTTTATCCGACCGATGCGAGTTTTGAAGCCATGCGTGCGGAGTATCTGGATCTGTATAGTCAGGTCATGCTGCGTCAGCCCCTGTTGTTCGAGGGGATGGCAGAGACGTTGCAAGCGATCGAGGCACGCGGCCTCCGTTGGGGCATTGTCACCAATAAACCGCGTCGCTTCACCTTGCCTATGATTGAGCATTTGGGGCTTGCGAGCCGTGCGGGAGCAGTGATCAGTGGGGATGATGCGCCACAGCCTAAACCCTCGCCACAGACCTTATTGCTCGCTTGCGAAAAGATGAGCATCGATCCGCAACAGACCTTGTATGTGGGTGATGCCGAGCGTGATGTGCAGGCCGGCAATGCTGCCGGTATGACCACCTTAATTGCGCTGTTTGGTTACTTGTCCGAGCAGGATCAGCCGCAGACCTGGGGCGCGAGCGCTTGTATCGCACACCCCCAGGACTTGCTGGATTATCTCTAAAAGGCGCTCACTGAATGGAAACAAAAAGTTAGGCATCGCCTGGCTTTTTATTGGGGGCTGCAACGAGGCAGTCCGTAGGTGACTTAACTGACTACTTTGCGCTCCAGCAAGGCGGTCGAAAGTGTGCCACTGTCTACATACTCAATTTCGCCGCCCATTGGCAGTCCCCGGGCAATCCGGCTGACTTGTATGCCTCTGGATTTGAGCATCTGGCCGATATAGTGCGCGGTGGCTTCGCCCTCAGAGGTGAAGTTGGTCGCTACAATCACTTCTTTCACTGCAGCATCCTGTGCGCGTTTCAGTAGTCTATCCAGATGTATGTCTTTTGGACCGATGCCGTCCATGGGGGATAACTTGCCCATCAGGACAAAATACTGCCCTTGATAGCTACGGGTGTTTTCCAGCATCATGAGGTCAGTTGGCATCTCAACCACACACAGCACAGAGGCATCGCGGCTGTTGTCCTGGCAAAGACTACATACCTGATGCTCACTGAAGTTGTTGCAGTAGTCACAGTGTGCGAGTTTGTCCAAGGCTTGTTGCAGACTGGCGGCCAGTTTTTGCGCGCCTACACGGTCGCGTTGCAACAGGTGATAGGCCATACGTGTCGATGATTTAGGCCCTACGCCGGGTAAACAGCGCAAGGCGGAAATCAGTTGTTCGAGCACAGCGGGGGTGTTCACTGACCAAGCTCCGATAGCTTAAAAAGGCAGTTTGAAGCCAGGAGGCATCATGCTACCCATTTTGGCTGCGCTGGTTGCCTCCGCTTTGGTGCGCGCATCTTTGAGGGCGATCAGCATCAGATCTTCCAGCGTTTCTCTGTCATCCATGGCTGCATCATCAATCTGTACACGCTTGACCTCGTTGCTACAGGTCATGGTCACTTTCACCATGCCGTTGCTAGCCACACCTTCCACCTCGGTCAGTGCGAGTTCTGCTTGCGCCTTTTGCATGTTGGCTTGCATCATCTGGGCCTGTTTCATCATATTGCCCATGCCACCTTTCATCATTGTCTGCTCCTAAAAACGATTGTGGTTAATGTAAGGGTTTAATGGAATTGGGGACTATGGTCGCGCCCATTTCCTGCATCAGGCCTTGCACAAAGCGATCAGTCATGATCGCCTCGGTGGCCTGATCTTGTAATTCTGCGCGTTCTACGGCCTGCTGCCTAGCCGGCGTGTTGGCTTCTGCGCCGGTGACGATGTTCAGCTTCAGGCGTCGGCCAAAATGACTGCTGAGGGCGCTGTTGAGCTTTTCTAGGTAATTGGCACTGGCCAGGTGTTTATGGGCCTCGCTGATGCGCAAGGTCATGCTGTCATCATCGTAGGCCATCAGCTCACAGTTTTGCGCCAATGCGCGCACCAGACCTAATTTGCTCAGGTGACTTTCAACCAGCATGCGCCAGTTGCCGTCCCAAATGAAGGCAGATGCTGCCATGGTCGATGTTTCTGGCATGGCTGCAAGCGCATCAGGCACTTGCAAATCGGGCGGTTCAGTTTGGCTGGCTGCTTCTGGCGCGGCGGCTGCGGTGACGCTGATGGGCGGGGCGGCCGGTTCAGGCATACTCGCCGTCGGGCTTGTCATGGCAGGGGCTGCGGGCGTGCTGGCCATCGTCGCCGTGTGCTCAAGCGCGGGCGCGGTCTGGCGGCTCTGCGCCAGGGCTGCGCGAGCGCCCCCAGCAGCCGCTTGACGTTGTGGTGGCTCTCCCGATGAGCCACCGGTGGCTGCACTTGGCGGGGTGTTAGAGCCTGTCCCTGAGGTCATGGCATCCGCCTTAAAGGCTAGTAGACGCAGTAAGGTCATGGTGAACCCGGCATACGCATCTGGCGCCAGACCAATATCGCGATGCCCCAGAATACAGATCTGATAATACAGCTGTAACATCTCTGCGCTCAGTTGCGCGGTAAGGCCAAGCAGCGTTTCGCGTTCTGGGTGATCATCCGCAATCGCTTGTGGATGATATTGGGCGACTGCCAGCAGGTGCAGCAATGCGGCCAAATCGTTGAGCGCACTCTCAAAACCAATACTGCGCGAGTCCATTTGCTGCGCAATGTCGAGCAGGGTGCTGGCGTCTTGCGCAATCAGCGCCCGTAGCAGTTCATAGAGGTAGCTCTGGTCTATCGCGCCCAGCATGCTGCGTACGTCACTCTCGCGGACAGACTGGTTGCCATAAGCAATGGCTTGGTCAGTTAATGAGAGCGCATCCCGCATGCTGCCACTGGCCGCGCGTGCAATCAGCTGCAACGCTGGTGGTTCAAACGGAATCTGCTCTTGCCCCAAGATATCCTGCAAATGGCTGGTGATGGTACTGCTAGCCATCTGCCGCAAATTGAACTGCAGACAGCGGGAGAGAATGGTGACCGGGACTTTTTGTGGGTCTGTGGTCGCCAAGATAAATTTGACATGCGCCGGCGGCTCTTCCAACGTTTTCAGCATGGCGTTGAACGCTTCTTTGGTCAGCATGTGCACTTCGTCAATCATGTAGACCTTGAAACGACCGGCAGAAGGCGCATAAATGGCCTGCTCAAGCAGGCTGACCATATCGGCAATGCCACGGTTAGAGGCGGCATCCATTTCGACATAATCCACATAACGGCCGATATCAATGGCGCGGCAGGCGTCACATTCACCACAGGGTTGGGCGGTGATGCCGGTGGCACAGTTCAGTGACTTGGCCAGAATACGGGACAGGGTGGTCTTGCCGACGCCACGTGTACCGGTAAACAGGTAGGCGTGGTGCAGACGTTGCTGGCTGAGCGCATTGCTCAAGGCCTGAACGACATGGTCCTGACCGACCAGACTGTTGAAGGATTTAGGACGCCATTTACGCGCCAATACTTGGTAAGACATCGCGCACTCTACTGAATCAAGCTATAAGGCAAAGTCGTACTTTAGCTTAAATTGGGGCCCCATGCATGCCATCGGCTGATTAAAATTGATGGGGATGGATTTAAAGGTCATACATCGGTAAAACAGAGGGGGAAGGGGCGAGCCCAACCCCCGGCACTTGCTCGATAGTTGTGGCTGCTTGCTTCCGCACCTGACCAGGTTGGCTACCTTACAATGCGGGGAGGCCCGCGGTCATCATTGTAACGCAAAAACCATTTTCCACCGCGCTCTTTTTGCAGTCGTCGCCCGCAGACAGCGCCATCCTGATGAAATAGCCAATAATCTTCCGTCTTATACCCATATCGACGTCAGTCAGTGCGTTACATAATGAATCAACTTTTTTAATGTTTGGTTGAGGACATGGCCACAAACGCTTCATCGATGACGGCTTCGGAAATCGCGCGCGAGACTATCAAGCAGATGGCGGTGCGGCGCGTAGAGCCGACACCGGATAATTACACTCAGATCTATCTTGAAATTTCTGGGAAGCCGGCCAAGGAAGACGCAGCCAGTGCTTTGCGTAAGGCATTGAAGCAGTTGCCACACGAGTCACTGGAGCAAACCAATTGGATTAACCGTTGGGAAAAAGTGCTCAAACAGGATAACTGGCAGGGGCTGAGCGAGTTGCTGACCGAGGCCATGCAGCAGCAATTAAATCACTCCACGCGTTGGCCCAAGGCCATTCGAACCCTGTTGCAAGGCTGGGATGATAAGCGCAGCGGACTCGATGTCGGCCGTAAGCGAGAAACGCTTGAGCGCGTGCTGATTAACTTTGGTAATGATGACTCTTTGTCAGACAAGCTGATAGGCATGGCCAACACTTGGCTACCGGCAGACGCCCGTGTTGACGGCGTGGCGCTGACCGATATGTCAGCCATGGCCGACACGCCTGCGGTGGCAACGGTGGATGATGCCACGGCTACAGAAGGTTTGCCGGGTGAGGTCCAGCAGTTTCATGGCGCCTTTACTATTTTGCAGACGCTCTTAAAACAAACGCTGCAGCTGGGATTGATTCCGCGCTTGCAAGGCTATCCGGATTTGCAAACGGA
>CAYTIV010000027.1:0-17110 GCA_964437895.1 uncultured Methylotenera sp. | reverse complement strand
TGTCATTACCAACCGTTTTTGATCATCATAGCACAGCATGGTTGCAGCCTCTGGCAGTCACCCTGCCGGACAAGCCTATGCTGGCCATCAATCGCCGGGCACAGAGCCTCGCCGCCACCGAACCGGCGCAGAGACTGCTGGGAGCGCTGGTTGACGGACTGCCTAAGGACCTGCGTCAACAGCTGGTGCAAGCCATGCGCGAAGGTAAGACCGAGCTCAGCCTCTCGTTGCAGCTGCAGGGCTTAAGACGCGATTTCAAATGCCGCCTGTTCTACCCACAATCTGGTCGTCGCGCCATAGGCCTGATGCTGGAAGAAGAAGCCCGCACCATGGTAGATCAGTTGCAACACATGCAATCTATCGTGCACTCTCTGATTGAGATGAGCCCTGACCTGATCTGCATCAAAGATCATGAAAATCGCTGGATGATGGCCAATCAGCAAATGCTGAACACGTTCCAGATCGACAGTTTTGACTACGAGTACCAAAATAATCTACAGATTGCTGATGGCCTGCATCCGGTGTTCCGCAATAGCTTTGAGCACCACGAAAAGTCTGACCAGCAAGTTTGGCAATCCAGACAGGCTTACCATAACGAAGAACTGGTGCACTTGCCGCAAGGGGGCTACAAGACCCTAGAAGTCAACAAGGTCGCCTATCATGACCCTAAGGGCCAACCCAGCCATTTGATCACCGTGGCGCGCGATGTCAGCGAACAGAAATTCATCCAGACCCAACTGCTGAACCGCAGCGCGGTACTGGACACCCTGATTTCGTGCGACTGGATGCTGCACTCAGCCGAGCGCTGGCAAACCGTGGCCGAGAATGTGCTGCAGCAATGCTGTCTTTCATTCCGCTTCAGCCGCGCCATCTTGTTGCAGCATGAGACCACGACCACACGTAAAAAAACCGACATTCGCTCTAAGGCGCTGTTTCACTGGGCCATCAACGGCTTCCACAGTACCTACGAGCACTGGGAAAAAATTTCTTTCCTGTCACCTGAATTAAAACGCTGGTACAGCCTGCTCTCCAAAGGGCAGCCTGTCATGTGCGATGCGCTGACTCTGCCGGAATCCGAGCGGGCGTTGCTGAAATCGCACGACACCGTGAACCTGGTCATCGTCCCCCTCATGATAGACAATGAGTGGTGGGGCTCCATGGTCATCGAGCGCTGCTTTGACGCCGAGAACACCAGCTCACAAGAGCTAGGCTCACTGATGGCGATTGGCCGCACCTTGAGCGTGGCCATCGACCGTGAGCAAACCGGCAGACATTTGAAGCTAGCCAAGATCGCCTTTGACAGCACCACTGAAGGCATCATGATCGTGAACCCCGACGGCGAGCTGGTGGGCATCAACCAAGGCTACACCCTGATTACCGGCTACAGCGAAGAAGAAGTCTTGGGCACCAAGCCGCAGATTTTCAAACAGCGCCCCCGTGGCCTGTTCGGTGCGCTTAAGCGTCAGGGCAAGTGGTCTGGCGAAATTGAAAATATGCGCAAGGATGGTGAAACCTACACCGAGTGGATGACCATCACGGCCGTGCGCAACCATGCCAACGTGATCACCAACTATGTGGGCGTGTTTGCCGACATTACCGAGATGAAACACTCTCAGCGCCAGCTGCACTCGCTGGTGAACCATGATCCGCTGACCGGCCTGCCTAACCGCAGACTGATCAACCATCTGTTCACCCATGCCTTGCAGCGTGCGCACCGCAATGAACAACAGTCTGCGGTGCTGTTTATTGACCTGGACCGCTTCAAAAACATCAATGACAGCCTGGGCCACTACTCTGGCGACCAACTGCTGCTAGGCGTAACCGATCGCCTGCGGGCCTCCTTGCGCGAGTCAGACATTGTTGGCCGCTTGGGTGGCGATGAGTTCATCGTGCTGCTGGAAAACCTGCATGGCAAAGCCGATGCGGCGCAAAAAGCCCACGATATCCTCGATGCGCTGAGACAAGCCTTCACCATCGACCATCATGAACTGTACATCGGTGCCAGCATTGGTATCTCGATGTATCCACACGATGGTCAAGATGTGGAAAGCCTGATCAAGGCGGCGGACCTGGCCATGTACGAGGTCAAAAACAACGGCAAGAACCATGTCGCGTTTTATGATGTGGCACTGAGCCGCGATGCGGTAGAACACTTCCAGCTCGAAACCGAGTTACGTCAGGCGCTGACCAAAAATCAGCTCAAGATGTTCTACCAAGCCCAGATCGATCTGAAAACCGGCATGATTATCGGCGCCGAAGCATTGATCCGCTGGATACATCCGGTGCATGGCATCATCTCGCCAGCCAAGTTTATCCCACTGGCCGAAGAGACCGGGCTGATCCTGAGCATAGGCGAATGGGCACTGGCCCAGGCCGTACACCAGGCCCATGCTTGGCATCAGCACCATCCCGAGTTTGGCAAAATCGCCATCAACGTCTCGGGTGTGCAGATCATGAAAAGCAAGTTTGCAGACACCGTGTATGGCATTTTGATGGAGAGTGAATGCGACCCCGCCATCATCGAACTGGAGATCACAGAGAGTACGCTGATGCAGCATACGCAACACGTGGTAGACACCTTCAACCAGCTGAAGCTGCTGGGCGTAAGCATTGCGATTGATGACTTTGGTACCGGCTACTCCTCCTTGTCACACCTCAAGCGCCTGCCGCTGGATCAGATCAAGATTGACCGTAGCTTTGTCAAAGACCTGCCAGATGACAAGGACGATGCCGCCATTACTAGCGCCATCTACGCCATGGCCACGCAACTCGGCTTCACCGTCGTGGCCGAAGGGGTAGAAACCGAAGAGCAAGAGAAATTCCTGCAACGCCTAGGTTGCCAGACCGCGCAAGGATACCTGTATGCCTACCCGGTCTGCGCAGAAGACTTTTTGCAGCTTTTAGTTCTAAACAATCAAAGAAAAATAAAACGCCATGCCTAATCACGCCTCAGATACTTATTACATCGACATAGACCAGCTACAAGTGGGTCTATACATCCATCTGGATTTAGGCTGGATGGATCATCCGTTTTCGGTCAGCAACTTCAAGATTACGGATGAGTCGCAAATCGAAACCATCAAGACGCTGGGGCTGAAACAGCTGCGCTACGACCCTAGACGCAGCTCCAGCACGCCGCTGCGTTCTCCACAGGGCAACGTGGTCGAGTTTCCGCTCAAAAAAGCCAGCAGCCAGAAGGTTGAAATCATCAGTGAAACGCAGGAGCTCACCCCCGCTCAGCGTAAGCAACAGGCACTGCGACAAGCCATCTCGGAGAGTGAACAGAAGTTCATGAAAACCAGCTCTGAGGTGAAGACGATACAGAAGCTCTCTACCGAGCGCCCAGAACAGGCGTATGCCCTGGCGGAGCAACTGGTACAGGACCTGGTGACCAGCACCCTGACCGAAGGTGATATCGCCATCCATGCCATGAACGGCCACCGCATCAGTGACCAGCACTTTCAGCATGAGCTGAACACGCTGGTGGTAGCCATGCTCCTGGCTAAAAACCTGAATATTAGCGACGAAGATGCGGTCATCCTCGGCATGTCTGCCATCATGCATGACATCGGCAAACGCCAGATCAGTGACAAGATTCTGCTGAAAAAAGACCCGCTCACCGTGCGTGAAACCGCCATCTATCAGACCCACGTCGTGCTGGGGCTGAACATGCTCAAAGAAGTGGCCGTGCCGAGAAAGATCCTGACGCTGATCTCGCAACATCATGAGTTTGCGGATGGCAGCGGCTACCCCAAAGGCCTGCATTGCGAGCAGATTGATCCCTTGTCGCATATCCTGATTGTGGCCAATATGTATGACAACCTGTGCAACCCGTCTAACCCGGCACTGACACGCACGCCTTACGAGGCGCTGAGTGTCATGTTTGCCCAGCAGCGTCACCAGTTCGACCAGACCATTCTGCGCCGCTTTATCAAGTGCCTGGGCATTTATCCGCCCGGCAGCGTGGTGCGTCTGTCTGACCAAAAACTGGCCACGGTACTGTCTACCAACCCGCAGCAACCGTTGCGTCCGTTTATCCAGATGCTGAGTGACGATAGAGACGAAGAAGGCGACATCATAGACCTGAGGGAAGCGCTGGACCTGAATATTGTGCAGTGCCTGAAACCAGAACAGTTACCCAATATTCTGCAAAGCATGTTGCGCCTCAAACAACGCACCAGCTACTTCTTAGACAAAGTCTACGCCGTCTCTTAAGCGCATGGCCACCGCCGAGGTGGCCATGACCCGCGGCCCTCAATAATCAAACTTGAGGGTGGCAAACAGTGTGCGCTGCGGATAAGGGTTGGGGTTGACGTAATACTTGTAATTATTCAGGTTGTTGATGCCCAGCGCCGCGGTCCAATGCTTGTTCACTTTGTACAGCAGCTTGGTATCAAACACCGTGTACTGACTCACCGTGGTACCGTATTTGTCAGGGTCTACCGTGTTATACAACAGATTCACTTCCTGATGACCACTGTAACGCCCGGCCAAACTCCATGACAGCTTGTCATTGAAATGATAGGTGCCGACCACGGTGGCCCGCCAGTCCGGGATACGGGGTTGGGCTTTGCCTTCGGTGGCGGGGTTCTTGCTGTTTTTGATGATCTCCGAATCCACATAGGTCACACTGCCCAATACATCCAGTCCGTGTATCAATACATCTTCAAACTGGAACGCAGCTTCCACGCCCTGGCTGCGGATCTTGTCCACATTTTGTACGCTGCTAATGCTGGTCCCCGGAGTGGTGGTGGTATCCGTTTGTGAGATCAACGCATCGGTTTTGTCCTCAAAAAACCAAGATACGCGCGAAAAGCCTTTAGCAAATCCCTTTTCTGCACTGAGCTCCAGCGAGTTCACCTGCTCTGGCAACAGGTTAGGATCATTGGCGCGGATATTCCCCGGCAGACTGATGACCTGAAACATCTCCGCCACGGTGGGATAGCGATAAGCCTTGCCATAAGAGCCGCGAAATAGCAGATCCTCTCGCGCCTGATACGATAGCGAGAGCTTAGGAGAAAAGTTGGAATAAGCCCGATCGGCATAGTCCAGTTGCCGAAAAGCGACTGGGTTACTCACGTTGTAATTACTGCCATCAAACGCCTGCCAGTGCTCCCAGCGGCCACCCGTGATCAACTTCCAAGCCGGACTCAAGGCCCAAGCATCTTGCAGATACACGGCCTGTGTCATGGTCTTGCCGTAGGAGTTACTCGCCAGCGTGCCCTGTGTAGAACGCTGCCAGTCTGCGACGTTCAGGGTTTCCGACTCCAGCTGATACTGGTCTACATGGTAGCCCAGACTCACGAGATGCGGGCTTTGCAGGCCGCCGCCCGGACGCCACTCGCCGCGCACATCCAACGACTTCCAACCGGTACCGTTATCCTTTTTCAGCGTACCACTGCCCTCACTGCCATCGGCATAGGCGCTGCTGGCCAGCGCGGTATTGGTGGCGTAGGTTCTGGTCTGCTCTTTAGACTGCTGATACAGGCTGGCGATTAACTCCCAGTCCCACGCACCGCCAGTATCGGTTTTAAGCATCCAGCCATGCATCCAGTGCTCACTGGCGGCAGAACTAGGCGCCGTGGCCGAGAGCGTGTACTGGTTGGGATCACCGGCGAAGGTCACCCGACGGGTCGCACCGGTGGAGGTAGTGTTGTAAATCACCTGCCCGGTGGCCGCATCTCGCAGATAACCATCGACCGAAATATTCGTGTCGTTGCGCCAGTAATTCAAACTGTAGCTGGCCTTGAGTTGGGGGCTAATGTCATATGCCAGTTTCAGCGTCGCGTTATCCTGCACGGTGTGATCCATGCCAGTGGTTGCGGTGACAATCCGCGCCAGCCCTTGCGGGTCGGTATCGCGGTAACCGCCCGTGACCGCCGTGGCGCCCCCACCTATGGTGCTGGCCCGCGTTGCCGTAGAAAACGTTTGCGGCTGGCCCTTGCTATCCAGATGATCGAGTGACAACAGCACCGACAGGTCGCCAAACTTGTCTCCTATGGAGGCACTCTCGTGATCACCATTAAAGGTCTGGTCCGCGCCGTATAGCTTGAATTTCTGCGTGAAGGCATCGACCTTCAGGTGCGCCTCAAATTTTTTAGGCATACGCGTGGTAATGTTCAGCACACCACCCGCAGAATTACCTGGATAGAGGGCTGAGAACGGGCCATACATGATATCAATACGTTCAATCAGATCGGGCGACACCATGCCCCATCTGGGCGGAGTACTGAAGCTGTTGTTCAGAAAATTGGAAATCAGCAGCCCATCGGCATAGACCGTGGTCTGTGCACTGGCGATGGAGCTGTTGAGGCGCATCACCAGGATGCCGTTACGGTCGCCAATATAGCGTTCACGGACATGCACGCTGGGCAGATACTGCAACGCGCCCGCGGTCGTCGCTGTATTGGCGCTCTCTTCGATCTGTTTTGCAGTGACCCCTTCGGTGCTGGAAGTGGGGTTTTTGGCAAAGGCAGGTTTGCTACTTTTAACCTCAACCGTATCCAGTTCCAGTGCCTCATCCTGATGATTTGCATGCGCCACCCATGGTAAACACAACAGTATCCAGGCCGTTTTAAATCCTATTCTATTCAACACCACTCCCCTTTGTTATCTCTCTTAATGCATGCGGCCTAATAAAAAAAATTCACAGCTACATTGACTGAGCGCCCCATGCCAGGCAGATTCATGCCCCATGGAATCGTGCCTGTGCTCATCGGGTCACCCTGCCCCAAATAAGCCCCGCCCAACGGCGAGTAGTACAGTTTGTTGAGCGCATTTTCAACTGCAATATCCACCCTAAAATGTTTGCCCGTGTAGCTGCTGCGCACATTGAGTAGCCCATAGCCCTCTGTTTGCGTTTCGTTACGCACTGCAGAAACATGGGTTTTAGCCGAGACCAACTGCAGCTCTGCCGTCGACAGCCAGCCGCCTAGGGCATGCTCCAGCGAGAAGCGGCCATTAAGCGGCATGATGTGATACAAATCATCACCAGTGGTGGTATTTTCACCGCGCGTATAGCTGAGCATGGACTTCGCCTTCAACACGCCCCAGGCCTGCTGTAGCGGATTCAAAACACGGTAGGCAGAGACCTCCGTGCCATACAGGCGGGCGCTCTGGTTAGCATATTGCAAGATCACATAGGCCTGATCATGACTGGCATTGGCGGCTGAGCAGCGACCGGTGTTACAGCGTTTGGCATCAATATAGTCACTGATGGTGGTCCAGTAAGCATTCACCTGCGTCGCCCATAAGGCTTGCGCCTCGTCATGCCAATCAATCGTCAGATTCAGCGTATGCGCGACTTCCGGCTGTAGTTGCTGGTCACCGAGATAGCCATTGCCGTCTCCCACAAAATTATTCATCAGCGCGGCCATCGAAAACGTTGACCAGGCATAACGCTCGTACAGATTGGGGGATCTGGATTTTCTGGCCAGCCCCAGCGCGTAGGTAGCGGTGGCGTCTGGCGTATATCTGGCCAATGCCGTCCAATCCCAATTCTGGTCGCGGCGCGCATGAGACTGCGCATTAAAGCGGCTGACATCGTTACGATAGGAGGCTGTATTGCTATAGCCCTCCACATCGGCGGCATCACTGCTGACGAGGTCGGTACGCAGTCCCAGCAGTGTCTGCCACTGCGTGTTCCAGCGTGAGTCCAGCTCCGCAAACGCCCCCATGCGATCGCGCTGGCCATGACGAATATTCCAAAAATCATTGCAACACATACTGCCCGGTCCAGCCGCCGGCACTGGCGGCCACCAGTCATCCAAACGGTAGTGGACAAACTCACTGCCGAGATTGACGGCATGTGCAACAAACACCGGCAAACTGAGCTTGAATCCACCGCCCAGCGTCGTTGCCGCAGACAGCATAGGCATCTGCTGATCGGCACGCTCAGCAGCAATATCCATGGCGTGCCTGACGCGCTGACGATAAAGCCTGGCTTGCAGATCCCCCCAGTCAAATTGACCGCTGTAGCGCAAGTTGATATTGGTATTCTGATTGTCCGTCATATCCATGCGCTGATTGGGAAACCCCTCGAAGCCCACGCTTTGCTGACTCAGGCCCAGTTGTAGCAGATGCATATCGAACTTGAACGCCAGATCGAGCGCCCGATTCACCGAGCCAGAAATAGCGCTGGAGGCGACCTCGTCGAGGTCTGTCGCCTTCAGCCAGTCTGCCGAAGGCCAGCGGCTCAGGTCTTTGAAGTTTTTTGCTGCACGATAGTTGGATGCACTGAGTCTAGACTCTGCGTATTGCAGATTGAACTGTGAGGTTGCAATCCCCGCGGCGGCGTTCCAGCCATGCGCATCGCCATTGCTTCTGTAAAAGCTGCCCAAGCTCGCGTTCACCTTGGGCGTGGCCTCTGTGGCAAACACCGGCGGTGCGGCACTCACCTGTATGGTGCCGCCCAAGCTATCACCGCCTTCACTGACAGGCACGATGCCCTGCCACACTTTAATCACACCAACGCGCGTGGGGTTAATGGTGGCCAGCACCGAATTCATATGATTGGGGCAGGCGGATGACAAGTCCATGCCATCGACCTGCGTGCGCAAACGCTCGTCTGCCAAGCCGCGAATCACAGGCAATCCAGAGATCGCGCCGGCGGAATACAGTTGAACACCCGGCACGGCTGTCAGCAAACTGGCCGTATCAAGCGCCATGGCACCGGCCTCGATCTGCTGTTGACGCAATGTATCAGCAGGCAGCGGCAAGGCGGACTTTTTCTTTTCAACGACCTGAATATCCGGCAAGACCAGCGTGCCCGCCTCTGAGGCGGGTGACGATTCAAGCTCTGCCGCATGGGCAATACAGGTGACAACACCGTACAGGCTCATCGCCAGTAGCCAGCGTGAGCATAAGCACAAAGAGAAGCGTGACTCTAATAAACACATATTAATTTGCATCGAATGCTGTGGCGAGCGACACCGCCCGCCACAGGCAGCCGGTTACAGTGAACGACGTTTCTGACGTGTGATCAACGCCAGAACGCCCAGACCCAATACCATCATGGCGGAGCTATCCGCCTCAGGCACCGGCACGACAGACAGCAGTGACACGGTTTGCGCAGCAGGGAAGCCCCCCATGGTGCCAATGCGGCCATAGCCAGAAACTGCGGTGCCGGTCATGCAGGTCGGCCCCATCATGCCGCCAGCCGTACAATCTGCATAAGCCAGCTTGTTCAGTTGCGAGGAAGTGAGTGCCGCCAGTGGATCGACCGTATTCACAAAGATTCTGGCGTAGGCGTTATTGCTGCCATTATTACGGGTCATACCCACCCCAGGGGTCCAGCCATCGCCGCTGGTGAAAGTGCTGGTGGTGCCATTAAGAAATGTGGTCACCAGCAAACCGCCCAGCGTTGCATCGTAGGTAGCGTCGAGTTGGTGGGTCAAATGCACCCAATCCATATCATCCGAGCCGTTGATACCGGTGGCCGGATTGTAATCAACAAACCCCGTCATGGACTCACTCAACCAGCCTTGTAAACCAGAAACGGTTTTACTCACCGAATCAAAACTGAAGGTCCCTACAAACCAAGTGTTGGTCGGATCGGTATCTGGTTCTGTAAACTTGGTGGTCACACTGTAAGTTTGAATAGCCGCCATCGCTGGCAATGAAGCGAACATCGCCAGGGCACCCATTAATATCGTATTTTTAACGCGCATTTGATTCTCCTAAATTATTTGGAAGGTGTTTGGTGGGGGTTTTGACGACGGCGCACTTGCCAGCCAAGCAAAGACAAACCAGCCATCAGCAAAGCCATATTTTCTGGTTCGGGCACAGCAGACACACTGAGCGTTGCCGTCATGCCATAGGCTTTACCGGCATCGGCAGACAACTGGTTGCTCAGGTCATTGCCACCGACAAAGATGCTGTAATTGCCTGCATGCAGTAAAAATCTGCCACTGGCTGCATTACTCAGGCTAGATGCTGAACCGACATAGACAAAGCTGGAAAGCACACTGTCTACGCCTGCAGGATCGCCATCGCCGCCCATCTTCCAGTCACCCAGTGCATTCCAGCTGCCATCGGTATTGTTAAAGTCTGTGCCCGCCCCTAGGTGCGCTTGCGCCCAGGAGGTGCGCCAAGCCTCAGAGGCTGGGTTAAAGTCGTAGTCGGCACTGGTTTGTGGCGCAGCAAAAGGCGCGACTGCCGCCAGACCGGCGTAGATTGAAAACCCGGGCAGCAGCCCAGCCACAGACTGGGTCGTTGCCGTAGGATTAGCTGCAACCGAGAAGCTCACCCAAGCATCGTTACTGAGCGTAAAGCGAAATGCCCGAGCGTGATGGCTATCGCCAAGGTTTCCGCTGGCGGCATCTGCCCAGCCATAGTTGCCGGTCACCGCCTGATTACTGATGGTGTTGCTGGCATCGGCCAAGCCGCTAAACGTGCCAAAGTTTCTGCCCGAATAGCTGACATGCGCCCAGGCACTGTGCGTCAAGCCGAGTAATGCAATCGCTAATAATGTTTTTTTCATTTGTTATTTCTCCTCGATGAATGATGTATATGACATGCCCAGCCCAAGCGAATGGCCAGACGAGGGCATGTCGGCTAGCTTAGGCGGCAAAGATGTGCCTGACAGCCGGCTCAGGCTGCCAGCGAATCAATGCGCTGATATCACAAGAGAAATAACCACATAGCTTGCCCAGATGCTCGGTGCAGGCGTTGTAGGCGGGATTTTTGACCATGCGATGCAAGGTCATGCGGCTGATGCCGGTGGCTTCAGCGACTTCTTTGAGGGTGATGTGGCGTTTCCACTCCACCTGTTTGGCAAATATCATTGCCTGTAGGTTGATAATAATCATAAATGACTCCATTCGGCCTGAGGTTCAGGCAGACTCAAAAGCCGTCGATTAAGACGGGACTAGATTGAGGGTGAAGTCAGCGGGGGCGCGCGCGGACTGTGCGCAGTAGGATAAACACTGGGGACCACAGGCGCCTGATAGTCGCTGAGGGCGATATCGGCCTGGGCTTGTTGAAACAGAATATAAGCAGGACTATGTGCAGGCAGCACGACATCGGCCATAGCCATATGGCAGAACGGGCAATGATTGAGGTGATGCCCCAGCGACACAGGCTTTTGCGAGGGTTGATAATCAATCAGCGTCGCACGCCACTGGCCTTGGGTGGTCATGACCTGAATGACCAGTTTATTGCCCTGAGAGGAACATACCTCTTGCACGAATGACTTGCCGCTTTGCATGGGAAACGCCAGACTCAAGGTCGGGACGAGCGCAGCCAGCATGATCGCCACTAGGGCCATGCGCGCCATCCATCGTTGCCAGCGGGAACTCATCATGCCGCTATTCTAACGGGAATCCTTTAGAATAAACAACTGTTTAACCTTGACTCAGGACAAACCATGGCGACTTCCAGCCTGCTGGCACTGCTCGATGACATCACCACTATGCTCGATGACGTATCGGTCATGAGCCAGATGGCGGCTAAAAAAACAGCCGGCGTGCTGGGGGACGATCTGGCGCTCAACGCGCAGCAAGTCACCGGCATTGCCGCGCAGCGCGAGCTGCCCGTGGTGTGGGCGGTGGCACGCGGCTCGCTGATCAACAAGCTGATTCTGGTGCCTGCTGCGCTGCTCATCAGTGCGTTTTTGCCTTGGCTGATCACCCCACTGCTGATGCTAGGCGGCGCTTTTCTGTGTTTTGAAGGTTTTGAAAAACTCTGGCATCGCCTGCGTCATCCAGCCGCCAGCGATGCACACACGGCCGAGTTGCATCACACCATGCACAGCCCGTCTGGTGATTTGCTGGCGCTGGAGCAGGAAAAAATCAAAGGGGCCATCCGCACAGACTTTATTCTCTCGGCCGAAATCATCGTCATTGCGCTCGGCGTGGTGGCGGCGGCCGCACTGCCGCAACGCATACTGGTATTGTCCCTGATTGCCTTGGTCATGACGGTGGGGGTGTATGGTCTGGTGGCGTTGATCGTCAAAATGGATGATATGGGCTTGTGGCTGATGCAGCGACGCGGCAGCAACGTGGTGACTCAAGGCCTGCGCAAGGCTGGCTGGGGCTTGGTGGCAGCGGTCCCTTATCTAATGCGCCTACTCACGGTGCTGGGCACGGCAGCCATGTTTCTGGTCGGCGGCAGTATCATTGCGCATGGGCTGCCGCTCCTCCACCCTTGGCTGAGCACGGATGCACCTCTGTCATGGCTATTACATGCCGCGGTAGGCTTGTTGTCTGGCGCGGCCTGTTTTACACTAATATCGCTATCAATGTTATTGATTAACAAGGACTCACCTTAGAGAGGTCTTTGTCAAAACTAAAAAACACCGGGGTGCTGCATGACGCTTTCTCGTAAAGTCATTGTTGTTGCTGTAGCAGTGTTAGGCCTGTGCCTGCTGGCGTCATTCAACGCCAGCCCCGCCACCGCCGTTTGGCTGGACAATATTCACTGGTTCTCGACCATCAGCGCCTGCTTGGTACTCTGTACATTAGGCTATCTGCGTGCCAGCCGCACCCAGCGACGGGCCAAACGTTGGTTTGTGCTAGGCTCGCTGGCCTATTTCACCGGCGGCGTGCTGTGGATTTTTCAAGAGCTGACCAACCAGACCGGCTTTCCAGCGCAGTCCGATATCTTTTATCCGTTGCTGGGCCCCTGCCTGATCATAGGCTTTATCGCGGCCCTGCGCGGCCAGCTCTCCCGCGCCAAAACCTGGGCATTCACCGTCGATGCGATGGCATTCAGCACTGCAGTACTTGGCTATGTGCTGATCTCCTACCTGCCGCGCTCAGCTGAGGTCAGCCCACTGCAATTGGCCGTACTCACTGCCTATCCGGTGAGCCTGCTCAGTGCCGCGCTGGTTTCGGTACTGCTGATCCCCTATCTGCGACCGGCCTGGATGCTGCCGTGGGGGCTGCTCAGTAGCGGCCTGACGCTGCTGGGGGGATGCTGGATGGTGTGGAACCTTAATGCCCTTAACCATACGCCGCAAACCAGTGTGTGGATCAACTATGGCTTTTCGGTGGCCGATCTGCTGATAGGCACTGGCCTGTATGGCTGGCAGGTGCGCGTGTCCAAAACGTCGGCGTATTTGCAACAATGTCGCCGCCTGCGTAGCTGGGTGCCCGTCATCGCCTTTGTGTTCAGCCTTTGTACGCTGACGCTCATTTGGTGGCAAAGTGGACCGCACCCCTATGCCTATCATATTGCGATCGGCTCCGTGTTTCTGATTCTGGTGCTGTCTGCCATTCGGCAGAGCATTCTGTTGCGTGAGAGTGAAAAACTGTTTCGTGCCGAAAAAAAGCTGGCCGAAAAAGACATGG
This sequence comes from uncultured Methylotenera sp., assembly GCA_964437895.1. Classification (GTDB taxonomy): domain Bacteria; phylum Pseudomonadota; class Gammaproteobacteria; order Burkholderiales; family Methylophilaceae; genus Methylophilus. The sequence continues at coordinate 3,821 of CAYTIV010000027.1, read as the reverse complement.
AGTACCAGAGGCTGTCACGCTCAGACCCGCTCACCCATCTGCCTAACCGCTTGGCGATTCAAAACCTGCTAGAGCATGCCCTGCTGGGCGCCGCCAATGACAGCAGTACGCTGGCGCTGCTGATGATTGATTTAAAGCAGTTTCAGAGCATCAACGACAGTTTTGGTCATCGCACCGGCGATGTATTTTTGATCGAGATTGCGCAACGCCTGCAATATATTACCCATGACTGCGGCGAGCTGGGGCGCGTGCACGGCGACAAGTTTGCCCTGATAGTGACCCGCCCCAAAACCGACACCGAACTGATTCAGCTGGCACACAACCTGTGCAAAATCGTACACAAACCGGTGCTGATTGATGACCATGAGTTGATTCTCGATGCCTGCATAGGCATCAGCCTCTATCCGCGTGATGCCAGCAATGCCGAACAACTGGCGCGCAATGCCAATACCGCACTGGCCCACGCCAAACGCTCCAGCCAACACCTGTTTCTGTTTTACAGCCACGAGCAAACCAAGCTGGCGCAAAACCGTTTTAGGCTGGATGTTCAGCTCCGCAAAGCCATCCGCAAGCAAGAGTTCTTTTTGCAGTTTCAGCCCATTTTCAGCCTGAGCCCTTCGCAAGCACCGCGCGTGGAAAACATAGAAGCGCTGATCCGCTGGAAAAATAGCAAAGGCGAGGTCATCTCACCGGCAGAGTTTATTCCCTACGCTGAGCAGTCCGGGCTGATTCTGCCGATGGGAGAATGGGTGATTGCCGAAGCCTTCCGCCATTTATCTCAGTTGTTGTTACACACCGAACAGCCAGTCGGCTTGTCTATCAACATTTCTCCGCGACAGTTTCGAGACCACCATCTACCTGCCCGCATTGCGCATGAACTGAAACAATATGCGATTTCTCCGGCACTGATCACGCTGGAAATCACCGAAAGCGCCGTGTTTGAGCACGAGGATCAGGCCCTGGAAATCCTTAAGCAGTTGAAGGCGCTTGGCATCAAGATTTCGCTGGATGATTTTGGCGTGGGTAACTCGTCCTTGTTCAAACTCAAGCACTTGCCCATAGACGAGCTGAAGATAGACCGGGCATTTATGGTGGATGTCCCCGAAAGCAGTGCTGACAGTGAGATCGTCAGTACCATTATTAAAACCGCAGGCATACTGGGCATTTCGGTGGTGGTTGAGAGCATAGAAACCGAAGCACAACTGGCGTTTTTACGTAAAACCGGCTGTGACTGTATACAGGGCTTTTTATTGGGCAGACCTATGCCGATTCAAGATATCCGCACCTTGCTCAGCGGGCCGCAGCAGGAATCGCTGTCAGCCTAGCCAGGCTAAGCATGCTCAGAACATCAAGGTCAGCAGCACGCTGACTGAATCTCCCACGGCCAGCGCGGCCTGCTTGCGCACATCGGCCTTGAGAAACAACGCATAACGCTGCTGATCAAAGGCGGGAAAAATGGAAGTGTGCCACTGCACGGCACCAATGCGGGCATGCACCTTGACGGCGCCCCAGCCACGGCGGCGACTCTGGTGATATTGGCTTAAGGTGAGAATTTCATCAGACATAGCCGCAGGCAGGCTGACATAGTGCCAGCGGCTTTTGCTGCCCTGCCACAACTTAACCTCACCCTCAAACGTATATTGCAGCCCTTCCATCTGAAGCCTCTAAGAGTGGCGGATCAGGCGTCTTGCTTAAAGCTATCTAGCATCAGCAGTCCGACGCCGACGCAAATGGCACTGTCTGCCACATTAAAGGCCGGCCAGGCCCATTGCTGATAATAAACCAGCAAAAAGTCCACCACATAGCCCAGCGTCAGGCGGTCATACAAATTACCCAGTGCCCCGCCGAGCACCAGCGCCAAGCCTAGGCAAAACAGCGATTGCTGCGGATGCTTGAGGATTAAATACAGCATCACCACCGAAGCCAGTGTAGACACCGCAGTGAAAAACCCATGTTGCCAGCCACCGGCATTGGCCAAAAAGCTGAAAGCCGCACCGGTGTTGTGATAGCGCACCAGATCAAAAAAGCCGGTCACAGGCACATGCTCGCCGTAAACAAAATGCTGCTGAATCAAGTGCTTGCTGTAAAGATCCAGCCCAATGACCAGCGCACTGACCAACAGCCACGGCCATACCGCACGCAATGATTGCACGGACACGATCTTAGGCATAAGTGCGGGTTTCACCCTGACCAAACAAATTGCTCACGCAACGGCCACAAATGGTCGGATGCGCCGCATCACTGCCCACATCTGCACGGTAATGCCAGCAGCGGTCGCATTTTTGATGCGCACTGGGCTTCACCAGAATTTTGTGTGCAGCGGCGACCGCAACCTTGTAAGTGGTCGCACCAGACGTGATCATGACAAAGCGCAGATCGGCTTGCAGCCTATCCAGTGCTGCAAAGGCGGCATCACCTACATGAAACTCCAACTCAGCCTGCAGCGAGGAGCCAACCTTGCCTTCACCGCGCAAGACTTCAATCTCCTTGGCAGCTTGCGCGCGCAGGGTAATCAGCGTTTGCCAGTCTTGCAGCTGGGCTTCGCTCAGGCCATGGGCAGGCAAGCCATACCAGTCTTCTTCAAACACGGTAGCCACGTTATCCAAGCCTAACGTCTGCCAGATTTCATCAGCGGTAAAGCTCAGAATCGGCGCCATCAGACGCATCATGGCATGCGTAATATGGTGCAGCGCACTTTGTGCCGCACGGCGCGCATGCGAGGTTTCGCCACTGGTATACAGACGGTCTTTCAGAATATCTAAATAAAAGCCGCCCAGATCTTCGGAACAGAAGCTGACAAATTTCTGCACGGCCAGATGGAATTCATAGCGGTCGTAATCGGCCAGAATGCCCTGCTGCAACTGATGTGTCAGATGCAGCGCATAGCGGTCAATCTCCAACCACTGATCAACCGGCAGCAAGTCTTTGCTTGCGTCAAAGTCTGCCAGATTGGAGAGCAGGAAACGCAAGGTATTGCGAATACGACGATAGCCATCGGCCACGCGTTTCAGAATCTCATCACTGATGGTGAGTTCGCCCGAATAGTCAGTCGAAGCCACCCACAAGCGCAGGATGTCTGCACCATAGGTATCCATCACCTTTTGCGGCGCTACCACATTGCCTTTGGACTTACTCATTTTGTGTCCGGCGCCATCCACCACAAAACCGTGGGTCAGCAGCGCTTTGTAAGGGGCGTGGCCGTCGATCGCGCAGCCTGTCAGCAGGCTGGACTGGAACCAGCCACGATGCTGGTCAGAGCCCTCAAGGTACAGATCAGCTGCCGGTTGCTGGGCAGCGTCTCTTGTTTGGGCCGCCGTGGATAAGCTGGGGTGCTGTGCTGAGCGCACCACGGCATAATGGGTCGCGCCGGAGTCAAACCACACATCCAGTGTGTCGGTGACTTTTTTATACTGCTCGGCATTCGCTGGCGCATGTTGGGCGAGGAAAGCGGCGCCATCGAGGCTGAACCAGGCTTCAATGCCTTTCTGCTCGACTTGTTTGCACACGGTTTCCAGCAATGCCATAGTGTCTGGATGCGGCTCACCGGTTTCTTTGTGGACAAAGAACGGCATCGGCACTCCCCAGTTACGCTGACGTGAGACACACCAGGCCGGACGATTTCTGATCATCGCCTCCAGACGGGCGCGGCCCCAGCTTGGGAAAAACTGCGTGGCATCGACCGCCGTATTGGCGTGCTCACGCAAGGCTTTGCCATCTTGACCCACGGCATTCATGCCAATAAACCATTGATGGGTGGCCAGCTGCATCAGCGGCGTTTTATGGCGCCAGCAATGCGGAAAACTATGGTTTAAACGTGCAGA
>CAYTIV010000026.1:0-17338 GCA_964437895.1 uncultured Methylotenera sp. | reverse complement strand
CCGGTACGGGTAATCTTGCCCACGCCATTCACGGCCAGCATGGCTTTGCTGACCTCGTTATCCACAAACCAAGACAACTCACCTTCATCCATATTGTCTGCCGAAGCGACAAAAGTCAGGATGGCACTACCAGAAGTGGTGACCTTGGATACGGTGGGGTTTGTCACCGCGGCTGGCAACTCCGAGCGCGCACTATCCACGGCATTGCGCACCAGATTCAACGCCTCTTCACTATTGGTATCTATGGTGAACTGTACGCTGATGCTGACACTGCCGTCCGTAATTTTGGTCGACATATGCTCGATACCGCCGATGGTAGCAATCTTGTCTTCAATCTTGCGCGCGACTTCGGTTTCGAGCTGAGGCGGCGCCGCCCCTTCCAGCGTGGCGGTCACCGTAATCACCGGCAATTCAATATCCGGGAAATTTTGCTTGCCCAAGTGGTTAAGCGAGCGCAAGCCTAAAAAGCTGAGTACCACAAACAGCAGGATGGCCGGAACCGGATTGCGGATGGACCAGGCAGAAAAATTCATGTTCAAGCCCCAGCCTTCTGCATGGTCACCACTTTGACCTGATCACCATCATTCAAAAAGGCGCCACCACTGAGCACCAGTGCGGCCTGTGGACCTACACCTTCGAGCAACTCGATCAAGTCGCCACGCGTGCGGCCAGTGCGTACCTTGCGCTGCGTCACACGAGAGGTACCCGCCGCAGGCGTCGCCAATTCAAACACGTAGGCAAAGCCATCACGATACGTCACGGCACTGAGCGGCACTGCAAGCCCCTGTTGCTGGCCGACATCCACCGTCCCCTGCACATACATGCCAGGCTTGGCGCTATCCTTGGGGATATCCACATACACCAGCGCATTACGGGTGTTGTTATCGACGGTAGGCGAGATCAACCGCACCTTACCCGCTACCTTTTTGCCGCCAACCAAGTTAAGACTGACCACCTGCCCCGCATGCAAGGCATTTTGCTGGTCCGCATTCACCTCACCGCGCCACTCAATACGACTCTGGCGCACCAGCCTGAACAGCTCGGCGCCGGCAGAGACCACATTACCCAGATTGGCGGTGCGTGATGCAACCACGCCATCGTCCGGCGCAATGACCCGCGTCTGACGCAGACGGATCTTCTGGTTTTCCAGCTCAGCCTCCGACAATGCCAGGTTCGCCTTGGCCGTTTGCTCTGCAATCAGGTACTCATTGATTTTTTGGGCTGACAATGCGCCGCTGTCTTTGATTTCGCGAGCGCGGTCAGCGTTACTTCTGGCCTCGGCCAAGGCCGCTTTATCACGTTCTACCGTGGCCAGCTGCTTTTGTAGATCGGCCTTCACGGTCTCATCCGCCAGTAACACCAAGGGCGCCCCCTTGCGCACAGAATCGCCCACCTCTGCCATCACCTGCTGAATACGCAAGCCGCCGATTTCGGCACTCACCAAAGCCTCTTGCCAGGGATAGATACTGCCATTGAGCACCAGTGTCATCGGCCATTGCACGGCCACCGGATGCGCCAACTCCACACTGAGTGCCGCCTTATTGGAAGACGCTGGAGGCGTGCCGGTCCGGCTGGCACGTTTTTCTGCCAGCGTGCTCTGGTGGCCAGGCTGTTGCCAGAGCCAGGCGCTCACGCCCACCAGTAGGGCGGCAATGATCAGGAAGGTATTTTTTTTGCTTAGTCTGCGCGTCATGTTATTGGCCTTGTTTCAGAGGCTTGGTCATTAAGGGGGAGGTGGATGCGGTGTCTTGCCAGTCACCGCCAAACGCTTTATAAAGCGCAATCCACTGTAAAACACGATTCTTTTGCTGGGTAATCACATTGAGTTCCGCATTGATTTTCTGGCGGCGTGCATCTTCCAGTGACAGCAGGTCCAGGCCACCGGATTTCCAGTTAATTTCTGCCGCTTTGAAATATTGCGCATATAAGGCTGCGCTCTCGGCTTCTACCTGCTGGCGGCGTGTGGCACTGTCCAGATTGACCAAGGCCTGCTCCACCTCTTTCACGGCATTACGCACGTTCTGCTTGTAGGTCGCCAGCAGGTTGTCAAAGGTCGCCCGGTCCGCTTCAACCGCAGCGCGGCTCGCCCCACCGTCAAACAAAGGTAATTTCAGACTGGGGCCGTAGGACCAAGTTTGCCCGCGAATCACCATGCCATTAATGGTCGTTTGTCGATAGCCAATGGAGCCAGTTAAGCTGAGGCTAGGATAAAGCGCGGCCTTGCTCACGCCGATATTGGCACTCGCTTCAGCCAGGTTGCGCTCGTCCCTGACCAGATCTGGTCTGCGCGTCAGCAGGTCTGCTGGCAATTGCGGCACATCAAACATCGCTGGCTGCGGCAGCCCTTTGCTTTGCGCCAGTAAACGACGCAAATCAGGTTCGGCGAGATTGGTCAGCGCAACCAAGGCTTTCACTAGGCCATCACATTCTGCCCGCTGCCCGTCCAGCGTCGACGCACTGGCGCGGGTGGCGGCTTCGGCTAAGGACCAGTCAGCCGCCGCCGTAAACCCTGCCCGGCTTGAGATACCTGTCAGTCGCGCCGTTTCGCGACGTGAATCAAGCGCTTGCTGCAAGGCACTGACCGTGTCTTGGCAGGCCCTGTAATTCACATAATTGTTGGCGACTTCTGCGGCCAGGGTGATGCGCGCATCGTGCCAAGCCATTTCTTTAGACTCCAGCTGGGCTTTGGCCGCCTGTTTGCCTGCGCTCACCTTGCCAAACAGATCGAGCTCCCAGCTGGCGTCCAGGGTACCTGATGTAATTTTGACCGTACTCGCGCCTAACGCGGCATTCGCCCCTTTGCTTTCAGTAAATGAACCGGTTCCACTCAACGTCGGCACGCCTTGCGCGTACGCCGAACCAAGGTTTGCGCGTGCCAAGCGGATATTTGACAAAGCGAGCTCCAGTGAAGGGCTTTCTTTTTGGGCTTGCGTCAGTAATTGATCCAGTACCGGATCATTGAATTGCCCCCACCATCCATTCAGCGCGGCAAGCGTACCGCCATGCGGCAAAGGCGCTTGCCATTGCGCAACCAGCGTTGGCTTAGGGCGTATATATTCTTCTATCACCGAACAGCCTGAGACCGACAGACTCAGCAACAACCCGCCTGTCAGCGTTTTCCAACTTGCTGGCTTCATGTGTTTTCCATCCCTTGCAACCCTTTTAAAAACAATTGCACTGTAAATGCGATATGGGCCTCTGCGTCCCAGTGCGCGGGCAATACCCCAAACAATGCCTTGTTACGTGGCCCCGCAATCAACAGCTCGCAATATGACTCGGCCACCTGCATAAAATTCACCGCAGGCAACTCGCCACGGCTGGCATACCCTCGAAACAGGTCTGCCAATACCTGATGTATGCGCTCCGGCCCGACCGCCTTCACGGCTCTGGCCAGCTCAGGCAGATGTGAAACCTCAGCAACGCCGATGCGAAAAAACGACACCATACGCGGCTCAAGCACCTTACGCAGAATCAGGCGGCTGATGTGCGTCAATACTTGCGCCAGTGACTGATCCGGTAAGTGGTCAGTTTGCACCATCGCCAGCACATCCTGCTCGACCATGTGCCTGAGCGCGGCGATCAGCAGTTCGTCCTTGTTTTGAAAGCGCTCGTATATGGTACGGGTAGAGACGCCGCAGCGTGCAGCGATACGGGCAATGCTGGTGCGCGTCACCCCTTCGGTCATAAACAGCATGAGTGCCTGTTCCAGCAAATGCACATGCCGCTCCTGCGCGGTACCGGATTTGGGCCTGCCTACGCGTGGCCGACGATGATCAACGGCGGGTGAGGCGTGATTGGAGAGTGTTTGCATAAAATAAAAATAAAACGTTTCATTTTTATTTTACTGATATAGGCATGATATTCAAGCCTTTTGTTGTATCTCGTGCGATACCTCGCCGGCACACCCCTACCTAGCGGCTTGTTTGCTATACTCGCTGCACTTTCAAGGACGCACACATGGCACTGAAGTCAACCATCTACAAAATCGAGGTCAATATTGCTGACATGGATCGGCACTATTACCAGGCACATAGCTTGACGCTGGCGAAGCACCCGTCAGAGACCGAGGAACGGCTGATGGTACGCCTGCTGGCATTTGTACTCTTTGCGGATGAGGCCCTGCAATTTGGTAAGGGGCTCAGCGATGACGATGAGCCCGATCTGTGGCAAAAAGACTTAACTGGCGCCATTACGCGCTGGATAGGCGTGGGCTTACCGGACGAGCGCGAAATTCGTAAAGCCTGCGGCCGGGCAGACCATGTCGTGCAGGTGCTTTACGGTGGCCGTACCGCAGACATGTGGTGGGAGCAACATCAAAAAGCCCTGCTCAAACAGGACAATGTCACCGTGATTAACCTGCCGGAAACGACTGAACTGGCGGCCGCGGCCACCCGTGGCCTGACCATCAGCTTTACCCTACAAGACCGCCATGTGCTGGTCAGCCATGAAGGGGGCAGTTTTGAACTCAGCCCGGTGTGGCTGAAAGAAGGCAGCTAAGCGTCTCAATGTTCGTCGAGCTTGCCTATCCATACACTACGCAGCTTGGATAACTTGTAGCCCAGGCCTGTGCTTTCATTGGAAAGCGCATCTAAAAACAGGGATAGGCGTCTGGACTTGATGACGGTGTAAAACGTCAGCACACTGACCGGTATAAATACGATAGCAAAATACGCCAGCTTGGCCGTCATACTAGACTGCGTCAGGTCAATCAGGTTCATGCCTAACAAACCACTGGTCATGGTCCCGATCAAACCGAGAATGGTCACCACGGTGAGGCGTACCACCGTATCCGCTTGGCGCTTGATTTCCTCCCCTTCCAGATATTCGGCCATGTCCATGATGCGTCGGCGTGTCTTCTCAAACAGGCTCACCGAGTCCAGTTGCCGCAGCATGAGGCTGAACAGGTCTTTGGCCACGGCTTGGTCTGAGACGTTCTCAAACCAGTATCGGTGCGTAAAACGCAAGAAGACGGCCGTGGTGTTGCGGATGCGATGCCTGAAGGTTTTGACGGAGTCCTCGCTCTGGATATCGAGCCGGCTGATGGCCTGCACCATACGATCAGACAGCATGAGCAGGGCCGCTTTTTGAAAATGGGCAATCAAAAACAGTAGAAAATACTGGTTTTGGTAATGGCGCTTGATGCCAGTTTTTTCATTGGTGAACACGCGATGCTGATGACTGCCGACCACCACAAAGTTCTGCCCGGTACACATGATACGGGTCGTGCTCCACGGGTCTCGCCTGGCGTCGTCCCAGTAGCGGTCATAGCAGTTGTTCTGTTCAAATGCCTGCAAAAACTGCTCGGTAAACGGCAAGGTTTCCGAATGCCAAGGCTGACAAACCAAGCCTAGCCGGATCAGATCACCACGACTGAGCTGACTCACATCATCAAAAGACAAGTAGGCCATCAAAGGCATACGCTGATACTCGATTTCGCGATAACGTAGCGCACCTTGCTGCCCAGAGTAATGCGGTACCAGCGGATGCATCAACGCCAACCAGTGCAAGGAGACGCAGGGTACGTGGTTTTCTTTAACAAAAGAGAGGTAGCGTTCCTTGTTTTCATAGTCGGAACTTGCGATGACCTGCCCAGCCTGATCCAGCCACTCGATACGCTGCGCGCAGTGTCCGCCCTCGCCTGTATCATCCCAATAGTTAGGGTAAGTGCGCCCCAAACGATACATCAACTCCATCGCCGTTTTCAGCGGCAGGTCGTGGCCGGTGACTTCAAATGCCAACATGGCGACATCAATATCAAAAAAGAAATACAACTCGACATGGGATACGCGCAACACCACAGGCGTTGGTGTATCTTGCAGCGTGATACGCACCTGCTGTATATCGCTGCGGGTGAAAATATGAATCGGCGACTCGCCGTAACCCCCTAACTCGCGGCCATGCTTGCCCTCACCATACAGAAAGCGCTGGGCAAACGGCAAAAAAGTCACAAACTCTTGATAACGTGTTTCGCTCAGCGTAGGCGAGGCCTGCAGGAACTCATCCTGAATTTCTACCCAGGGCGAGTCAGGCTCAGCGCTTAAGGCCTGCCAAGGACAGTGTACGCCGCTGGACAACGGCTGATCTGACATCAATTGTACCGGCCATATTAGCGTTTGTCGGAAGTCTCTCACAATACTGCTTTGCAGGTTGTCCGCCATGATGCAAGCCCTTCGCTAGGCATATCGTCAAAGTGATCACTATAGCGTCACCCTCAGGCGGGGCATCCTTAAAAAAACAAGCCGTTCGCAGTGCAAATAAGCAGATGGCAGGCGAAAAAAAACCGGCCTACAGGCCGGTTTTCATGATGCAGCGATGGCTTAGACCTTCTGGTAAACCTCGCTACCTTTTTTCACGAACTCGATGGCTTTTTCCTGCATGCCTTTTTCCAGTGCTTCCTGCTCGCTCACGCCTTGTGTTGCCGCGTAGTCACGCACGTCCTGCGTGATCTTCATCGAGCAGAAGTGCGGGCCGCACATGGAGCAGAAGTGCGCCTGCTTGGCGCCTTCTTGAGGCAAGGTCTCATCGTGGAACTCCTTGGCCTTCTCTGGATCCAGACCGAGGTTGAACTGATCTTCCCAGCGGAACTCGAAGCGGGCTTTGGACAAGGCATTATCACGAATCTGCGCGCCAGGATGGCCTTTGGCCAAGTCGGCAGCATGGGCAGCGATTTTGTAAGTAATGATGCCCACACGCACGTCTTCCTTATCTGGCAGACCCAGATGCTCTTTCGGCGTCACGTAGCACAGCATGGCACAACCGTACCAGCCGATCATGGCGGCACCGATGCCTGAGGTAATGTGGTCATAGCCCGGTGCAATGTCGGTGGTCAATGGGCCCAGTGTATAGAACGGGGCTTCGCCACAGTGTTCCAGTTGCAGGTCCATGTTTTCCTTGATCAGGTGCATAGGCACGTGACCAGGGCCTTCGATCATGCACTGCACGTCGTGTTTCCAGGCAATCTGCGTCAGTTCACCCAGCGTTTTCAGCTCGGCAAACTGGGCTTCGTCGTTGGCATCGTAGATAGAGCCAGGACGCAAGCCATCACCCAGTGAGAAAGAGACATCGTACTGCTTCATGATCTCGCAGATCTCTTCGAAGTGCGTGTACAAGAAAGACTCTTTATGGTGTGCCAGACACCATTTGGCCATGATGGAACCACCGCGTGACACGATACCGGTCATTCGTTTGGCGGTCATCGGGATATAAGCCAGACGCACACCGGCGTGAATCGTAAAGTAATCCACGCCTTGCTCTGCCTGCTCAATCAACGTATCGCGGAAAATCTCCCAAGTCAGGTCTTCTGCCTTGCCGTTCACTTTTTCCAGAGCCTGATAGATAGGCACGGTACCAATCGGCACCGGTGAGTTACGGATAATCCACTCACGGGTTTCGTGAATGTTTTTACCGGTAGACAGATCCATCACGGTATCGCCACCCCAACGCGTACCCCAGACCATTTTTTCCACTTCTTCAGAAATAGAAGAACCCAGCGCAGAGTTACCGATGTTGGCATTGATCTTGACCAAGAAATTACGGCCAATAATCATGGGCTCGATTTCCGGGTGGTTGATGTTGGCAGGGATAATGGCACGGCCACGCGCCACTTCGTCACGCACAAATTCTGGCGTGATGACAGGTGGAATACTGGCACCGTAGTTCTGACCAGGGTGTTGCGTTTGCAGCAGCTCGCTCATGTTTTCACGGCGCTGGTTTTCACGGATGGCGATGAACTCCATCTCGGGTGTGATGATGCCTTGCCGCGCATAATGCATCTGGCTGACATTTTTACCCGCTTTGGCACGCAGTGGCTTGCGATGCAGGTTAAAGCGCATTTGTGACAATTCTGGATCGACCAGGCGCTGATGTCCGAATTCAGACGTCGGGCCATCCAGCTGCTCTACATCACCCCGCTCCATAATCCATTGCGCACGCAAGGCTGGCAGACCGTTACGGATATCAATCTCTACATTCGGATCAGTGTAAGGGCCGGAAGTGTCATACACAACCACAGGTGGATTGGTATCCCCACCAAAGCTGGAAGGGGTATCACTCAGTGAAATTTCACGAAATGGCACACGGATATCAGGGCGTGAACCTTCAACATAAATTTTGCGCGATTTGGCAAACGGTTTGGTAGCAGCTTCGTCAACTTTAGCATCCGCGTTGACGAATTTGATGTTCTTATCAATAGCGTTCATTAGGCATCCTTAAAAGAAAAGACGTAAGGATGCGAAGACTTGCATTCCCTACGGCGGTATGACCCGCATCAGGTTCGAAGGGTAACTCTCACTGCAAAAACCTCACAAAATGAAGTATTTACAGACCCCTAGCAACGGACGAATTGTGCGGGAAAACGCCTGATAACGCAAGTAAAACAGTGTTTTGCACCCCCGACCATTGACAAATAGACAGACCTGTCTACAATCACCCTACCCGCCCCATGACAAGACGGGATTTTAATTTCATCAGGAGAGCTCATATGGAAGTTTTGTTAATAGGTGCCGTGGCCTGTGCCACCGCGTTGATTTTATCTGCATGGTTAATGACCTTCGCCCGCTGGTTTCCGATCAAGGGTATTGATGGCGAATTTTTGGTCGACTACAAGACCATGATCCGCGCCCACGTCGACTACGCGCTGATGTCTCTGTTTGGTCTGGGATTTTATGGCGCAGCCAAAGCCGCCGGTGTGGAGTTACATTATTTTGCCTGCCTGTGCGTGGCGATTGGCGGTTTTACCAACCCCACGGTGTTTGTGATTGCGGCGTTCGATCCCGACTTTTGGAGTAAGATCAAATGGAAAGTATTCTCAGCAGTCAGCTTCGTCATCACTACGGTCGGCTTCATGACGATTTGCTACCAATTATTGTGTCGCGCGCTGTGCGCACAATAAGCCTTTGATTTGAGGCTGAAAACACGCGCTATTCACGCTAATGATTTTTGTTGGCGCTCCGATAATAGTCTAGTGCGGTCACAATACCGTACGCATTTCAACTTTAAACTTGAAAATTATCGGAGATCACAATGAAAAAATTTGCTGCAGTAATGCTGGTAATGATGGCCGTATTCTCTAACGTTTCCTTTGCGAACGAACACTGTGATAAGGATCATCACGACAAAGAGCACTGCAAATAATTTGTAATGTGTATCAACTCAGACCCCGCCAAAAGCGGGGTTTTTAACAGCCATTTTGTTATCGCGACAATCATATTGACTTTAGTCATTGTTGAATTTAGATGCCAAAACACCGACTTTTCAACCATTAGATTGAGTACCACCACAGTTAAACTTCTGGTTTAAAACGCATTTTTGAGACCGCTAAGGCACGCACATGGACTGGTTCGGTATTTTCTTTTTCAGGGCAGGCAGTCCGACCGCCCTACTGACAGGGAGCTATGATCCCTGGCTGGTGACCTTGTCGGCGCTGGTGGCCATAGGCTCGTCGATTCTCGCCTTGCAACTGACCCGCTTGTCACAAAGCCAGACCTCCTTGGTCTCCCGACACTTCTCATTACTGGCCAGCTCAGTCTCTTTGGGCGCCGGCATCTGGGCCATGCATTTTATCGGCATGTTGGCCTACAAAATTTGTACGCCCGTCTCCTACTATCCTGATGCCACCTTGGTGTCCATGATGCCAGGTATTCTGGCTTCTTATTATGCCCTGCATCTCATGTCCGAAAACCAGCTCGACTACCGCAAGCTGATCAAAGGCGGGGTATCGGTAGGCGCGGGCATTGGCGCCATGCATTACATCGGCATGCTGGCCATGCGGATGGAACCGGTACTCAAGTTTGATTTAGGCTGGGTACTGATCTCGGTAGTGGTTGCGGTCAGTCTGGCCACACTGTCGCTATGGACCAGCATGTTTCTGAGCCAGCAGGGCAAGCTGCCGCCCAAGGTCAGCATCATGCTAGGCGGTTTATTGATGGGGAGCGCTATTACCGCCATGCACTACACAGGCATGGCTTCAGCCCGCTTTATCGGCCAGGCCCAGCCCGGATTCAACCCACAAAACAACCAGTCGATCACGCTAGCCCTAGGTATTACACTGGTCACCATACTGATAGGTATTATCGCCACGGTCATTAATGCCCTGATGCGTTACCGCCAGATGCTGGACTCCATTAAAACCAGCGAAACCAGACTTTCTACCATCCTCAATACGGCAGTAGATGGCATTGTGACCATCAATACCACCGGCGAGATTGTGTCGTGTAACAATGCCGTGGAAACGCTGTTTGGCTGGTCCAAAGCAGAAATGATAGGCCGCAACGTGGCCATGCTCATGCCCGAGCCGGACCGTTCCAACCACTTGTACTATCTAAAAAACTATCAGGCGACGGGGCAAGCCAAAATCATGGGTGAAGGCCGCGATCTGGACGCACTTCGCAAGGATGGCAGCATTTTCCCAATCCGACTGGCCATTGGTGAGGTGAAGCTCACCAATGAAACGCTGTATGTGGGCTTTATCACCGACCTCAGTCACCGCAAGCGCATCGAGCAGGCAGTGCAGGAGAAGGATCAGCAGATCCGCTCCATGATGAATAACAACCCCGGCGTCACCTTCCGCTGCAATCTGGACAATCAGTGGAGCATGCGCTTCATTAGCGATGCCATCGAACCATTAACGGGCTGGAAACCAGAAGAGTTTCTCAATGGACACATCCACTTTGCACAGCTTATCCACCCAGAAGACCAATTGCGCGTCGACTATATTGTTGAAGAAGCGGTTGCCAGCCACACCAATTACACCATTGAATACCGCATCACAGACCGCCATGGCCATGAAAAATGGATCTCGGAATTTGCCTCAGCCATCTACCATGACGATGGCACCGCGGATGCAATGGATGGTGTACTCATAGACATCACTGAGTCCAAAAAGAAGAATGCCGAGTTTGAGGGGTTTGTAAACGCCATCAACTATTCGACCAGCGTGGCCGAATTCACCATTGACGGTTTTGTCATCAATGCCAACCAAAACTTTCTCGACCTACTAGGTTACGAACTGGCCGAAATCCAGGGGCGCCACCACTCCATATTTTGCCCGCCGGGGTTTTCCAACACCGAGGCCTATAAGCAAAAATGGATGGCATTGCGCCACGGTGAATTTGTGCACGGCGAGTATCAGCGCTATGGCAAGCAGGGTAAAACGGTTTGGATCAATGCCTCGTACAGTCCTATGCGCGATGTCGATGGCAAAGTCATCAAAGTACTGATGTTTATGATGGATATCAGTGAGCGCAAGCAGATGGAAGCTGAAATGCTGCTGGCCAAAGAACGGGCCGAACAAGCCGCCAGTGCGAAAAGTACCTTTTTGGCCAATATGAGCCATGAGATTCGTACCCCCATGAACTCGATTATTGGCTTTAGTGAGTTGTTACAAGACACCCCGCTACCAGAAGAACAGCGCATGTATGTCTCCACCATCAATAAGTCAGCCAAGTCACTACTGCATTTGTTGAATGACATTCTTGACAGCGCCAAGCTGGAAAAAGGCATGTTAGAGCTGGAAATGCTCGACTTTTCGATGCGCGAGTTTGTCGACAACCTGATCTCCTCCATGTGGTTTCAGGCCCGTAAAAAGGGACTGGACCTCAAATTGACGCTAGATCCGCAAATCGGCGACCACTACCGCGGTGCAGAACATCGTATTCGCCAAGTGCTAACCAATTTATTGGGTAACGCCATCAAATTTACCGAAAAAGGGCATGTCAGCCTGCATGTCCACCCGACGGCCGATGGCCAGATTCAGTTTGACATTGCAGACACCGGCATCGGCATCGATGCCGACAGATTGGATGTCATCTTTGAACCGTTTACGCAGGCAGATGCCTCCATGAGTCGTCGCTTTGGTGGCACGGGACTAGGCACCACCATCAGCAAACAGCTGGTGGAACTGATGGGCGGGCGCATCACGGCTAACAGCACGTTGGGACAGGGCAGCTGCTTCTCAGTGATATTGCCATTGACGGCCTCCAGCGAGACCGTGCAGCCCCAGAGCCAGGCCACAGAACGCAGCGATTTACCCCCGCTGAGAATTTTGGCTGCCGATGATATTGAGCAGAACCGCAAGTTGCTCAGCATCATGCTAGCCAAGCTGGGGCACCAGGTCACGCTGGCCACCAACGGCGAGGAAGTGCTGGCGCATTGGCAACAACATGCGTTTGATATTATTTTGATGGATGTGCAAATGCCGGTCATGGATGGCCTCACGGCCAGCCAGCACATCCGCGAGCTGGAGCAATCCTCTGATATGCCGAGAACGCCGATTATTGCCCTGACCGCCAGTGTGCTGGAACAAGACCGGCTGGCCGCGGAGCAAGCAGGTATGGATGGCTTTGCCTCCAAACCGATTGAACTGCCCTTGCTGCTGGCTGAAATCGAGCGTGTACTGGGGCTCTCTGCACCCAAGCCGTCTATTACACCGTCTGCACTGCCTCAGCAGAAAGCGCTGTTCGATCTCGAAAAAGGCGTCCGTTTGTGGGGAGATCAGGCGATTTACCTGAATGAGGTTCAGCAATATCTGCAGCAAATGCCCGCCTGCCTGGCAAGCTTAGAGGACGCGTTGCGGAATCAGGATATTTATAGCCTAAAAATGGCGGCCCACGCTAAAAAGGGCGTGAGTGCCAATCTGGCGCTCTATCAACTACAACGCCTCTGCGACGCAATTGAGCAGATTAATGAAAGCGACTGGTCGGAGGCGCCGGCACTGGTGACACAATTGGCAGACGCCACAACGGCATTGGCACACGCCATGACGCCTTTGTTGAATACGGTCGCAGCACCTGAGGCCCCAGCCCCAGCCCTGCCAACCGCATCCACCGCGCTGCCTGCCGAGGCCATCGCTGCACTTAAGCAGTTGCGTACATTGGCGCAAGCGGGAGAATTGGATGATGCCTTATTGCAAACCCTGCAACATCACAGTCCTACCGCATACCGTCAGCCGCTGTCGGTCATTGCACAGCTATTGAATGATTTTGACTTTGAACAGGCGGTGGTTCATATTGAACAGATCCTGACCGGCCAGGAGGTACTCTGATGACAGACCCTAAATCCCAGCAAGCCCGTATTTTAATCGTCGACGATGAGCCACTTAACCTCAAGGTGCTCAAGCAGGTGCTGCAGGACAGCTATCGCCTTAGTTTCGCCAAAAGTGGGCAAGATGCACTGGAGTTGATTCAAAAAGAAAAACCCAGCCTGATTCTGCTGGATGTCATGATGCCGGGCATGACTGGCTTTGAAGTCTGCCGGCAACTGAAACGCCAGCCAGAGACCTTAACCATCCCGGTGATTTTTGTCACCGCGCTGGCAGATGAAGCCGACGAGTCTGAAGGTTTTGCGGCAGGTGGCGTCGATTACATCAACAAACCCATTTCACCGGCATTGGTACGAGCCCGCGTCAAAACACATTTATCGCTGGTGCATATTGAAGAGCTCAAGCGGACACATCTGGAATTGATTCAGCGCTTGGGGCGCGCAGCCGAGTTCAAGGACAATGAAACCGGCCTGCATGTGATTCGCATGAGCCATGTTTCAGGCCGGCTGGCCCAAGAGTTAGGACTGGATGCAGACTACGCAGAACAACTGGTCCATGCAGCGCCCATGCATGATATCGGCAAGATTGGCGTGCCTGATCATATTTTGCTCAAACCAGGAAAACTCGATGAAGCGGAAATGGCCGTCATGCGACAACATCCGCAAATGGGGGCCATGATTCTGGATAACTCCTCATCTGCACTGATTAAACTGGCACACTCGGTGGCGCTATACCATCACGAAAAATGGGACGGCAGTGGCTATCCCTTTGGCTTGCAAGGTGAGGCTATCCCGATGGAGGCCCGCATCGTGGCGGTGGCAGATGTGTTTGACGCCTTGCTGAACAAGCGCCCTTATAAAGAAGCCTGGCCTGTGGACAAGACGATAGAAGAGATTAAAGCGCAACGTGGCAAACACTTTGATCCGGCCGTGGTAGATGCGCTGCTCGCCTGCCTGCCGGATCTGATCGCCATCAATAACCAATGGCTGGAAGAGTGATCGTGTACTTAGCACTCCCGCGCAGAGCGTGCGCGGGGAGGGCTTAACCTAACTTCTGTTTCAGCACTTCATTCACTTGTGCTGGATTCGCCTTGCCTTTAGAGGCTTTCATGCATTGACCCACCAGCGCATTAAATGCCTTCTCTTTGCCGGCTTTGTATTCCTCTACCATCGCCTGATTGGCGGCCAGCACCTCATTGATGATGGCTTCAATGGCGCCGGTATCCGACACCTGTTTCAAGCCTTTGGCCTCGATAATGGCATCCACTTCACCCTCACCGGCCCATAAGCCCTCAAACACCTGTTTAGCGGCGTTATTGGAGATGGTGTTGTCGGCGATACGCTGCAGCAAGGCCGCCAACTGCGCTGCAGACACCGGACTCTCGTTAACAGACTTTTCTTCGGCATTGAGCTTGGCAGAGAGTGCGCCCATGACCCAGTTGGCGGCCTGCTTGGGCTCGGCACCTGCGGCAACAACGGCGACAAAATAATCGGCCTGACTACGTGAGGCGGTCAATGTGCTGGCGTCGTAGCTTGAGAGCTGGTACTCACTGATGAAGCGCGCCTGCAACGCTTGCGGCAACTCCGGCATCTCGGCCCTCACGCGCGCTTTGTCAGCCTCGGTCACTTCCAGCGGCAACAGGTCAGGGTCCGGGAAATAACGATAATCGTTGGCCTCTTCCTTGGTACGCATGGCGCGAGTTTCACCGGTATCCGGATTAAACAGCACCGTGGCCTGTTGTATCTTACCGCCATCTTCCAGCGTTTCGATTTGCCACTGGGTTTCATACTCAATCGCCTGCTGCATGAACTTGAACGAGTTCAGGTTCTTGATTTCACGGCGCGTGCCAAACTTTTCGGTGCCCTTAGGACGCACGGACACGTTGACATCGCAGCGGAAAGAGCCTTCCTGCATATTGCCGTCGCAGATGCCTATCCACTGCACCAGCTCGTGCAATTTTTTAGCATAGGCCACGGCCTCGGCGGCACTGCGCATGTCTGGTTCGGTCACAATTTCAAGCAAGGGAGTACCGGCACGGTTAAGGTCTATGCCAGACATACCCTCGACGGCGCCATGCACAGACTTGCCAGCATCTTCTTCCAGATGCGCCCGTGTAATGTTGATCACTTTTTCGTAAGCGTCGGTATTTTTACCAGCAGGCACCTGAATGGTGATCTTACCCTTGCCCACCACTGGCAGCTCAAACTGGCTAATCTGATAGCCTTTAGGCAGATCCGGGTAAAAGTAATTCTTGCGTGAAAAAACGCTACGTGGCGCCATTTCGGCATCGATGGCCAATCCAAACTTGATGGCGCACTCCACGGCTTTTTTATTGAGCACAGGCAACACACCCGGCAAAGCGATACTGACCTCACAGGCTTGTGTATTTGGCGCAGCCCCGTAGGTGGTAGAAGCACCACTGAATTGCTTAGAGTTGGTTTGTAACTGGACATGGGTTTCCAACCCGATGACGACTTCCCACTGCATCTTAAATTCCCTCCGGCATACGTGTGTGCCAGTCTGTCACTTGCTGATAGGCGTGGCCGATATTCAACATGCGCGCCTCATCAAAATAATTACCAATGATCTGCAGACCCACCGGCAACGCTTTGCCTTCGCTGTTGGTGGCAAAGCCGGCAGGGATGCTCATGCCTGGCAAACCGGCCAGATTGACCGCGATGGTGTACAGGTCTTCGAGGTACATGGCGACCGGGTCGCTGGTCTTCTCCCCGGCTTTAAAGGCTGTCGAAGGGGCAGCTGGCCCCATGATCACATCACAATGTTTGAACGCTTCAACAAAGTCCTGCGCAATCAGGCGACGGATTTGCTGCGCCTTGAGATAGTAGGCATCGTAATAGCCAGCACTCAGCACATAAGTGCCGATCAGGATGCGGCGCTTGACCTCGGCACCAAAGCCTTCGGCGCGTGATTTCATGTACATTTCCATCAGGTCGTTGTACTCGGCAGCACGGTGACCATAACGCACACCATCATAGCGTGACAGGTTGCTCGAAGCTTCTGCCGGTGCCAGCACATAGTAGACCGGGATAGACAGATTGTTATTGGGCAAGCTGACCTCGATGATCTCAGCACCCAATTTTTTGTATTCGGCGATGGCTGTTTCAATCACCTTGGCCACGTTAGCATCTAGGCCCTCGGCAAAATATTCCTTGGGTAGGCCAATGCGCAGACCTTTGAGTGGCTGATCGCCAGTCATGGCAAACAAACCGCGCGTGTAGTCCTCTTTTTCGCGGTTAACGCTGGTCGAATCACGCGCGTCAAAACCAGCCATCACGTTCATCATCAAGGCGCAGTCTTCGGCAGACTTGGCCATAGGGCCGGCCTGATCCAGTGATGAGGCAAAGGCAATCATGCCATAGCGCGAGACCAGCCCATAGGTGGGCTTAAGTCCGGTGAAGCCGCACAGAGAAGCCGGTTGACGGATGGAACCGCCAGTATCGGTACCGGTGGCCGCGGCACACAAGCGTGCGGCCACGGCGGCCGCTGAACCGCCCGAGCTGCCCCCGGGTACACGATCAACATCCCACGGGTTTTTAACGCCGCCAAAATAACTGGTTTCATTGGAGGAGCCCATCGCGAACTCGTCCATATTGGTTTTGCCCAGATTCACCGCGCCCGCCGCATCAAACTGACTGATCACGTGCGCATCGTAGGGAGAAATAAAAGTCTCCAGCATTTTGGAGCTGCAAGTAGTACGCCAGCCTTTGGCACAAAAAATATCCTTTTGCGCCAGCGGAATACCGGTCAAAGGGGTCACATCCCCAGCCGCGATGCGTGCATCGGCGGCCTTGGCCTGCGCCAAGGTTTTCTCTTCGTCTATGGTGACGTAGGCATTGATGCTGGGGTTGAGCGTGGCCATGCGTTGCAGGTAGGCCTGAGTCAACTCGACACTGGAAACTTGTTTGCTGGCCAACTGCTGGCCCAGCACTTTGAGACTGCTGTTAATCATAGTAAGAACCGTAAAATCGCGTCGTCACAGACGCTGTTATTCGATGACTTTAGGCACCAGGTACAGGCCATCCTGGGTTGCCGGGGCGATAGACTGGAACAGCTCGCGCTGATTGGTGTGCGTGACCACATCCTCACGCAGGCGTTGTGTCACGTCCTGGGAGTGCGACATCGGAGTGATGCCTGTGGTATCCACCGCCTGCATCTGCTCGATTAAACCGAGGATGCCGGAGAGTTTGGTCAGGGTTTCCTGCGCCTCACTGTCACTGACCTCTATGCGGGCCAGGTGAGCGATGCGCTTGATATCATCTAGATTCAGTGCCATGTCAGGTT
>CAYTIV010000025.1:0-17507 GCA_964437895.1 uncultured Methylotenera sp. | reverse complement strand
ACCAGGCGGCTGGAAGTCTTTAAATTTACGGGAGAAATACATGCAGTTAAAAAAATTAAGTCTTGCTCTGGCAGCCGCAGGGATATGGTGGACTGGTGCTAGCGTAGCTTGGGCCGAGGAGCTGGCGCAGGCAGAGACGCAAGTTGAGGATGTGGAACAGCAGCAAAAGGTCAAGGCACGCCTGGCAGAGATCAAGGCTGAAGAAAAGGCCGCGGCCAAAGCCTCAAATGGCTATTACGTTGAGCGTCGCAGCTACGGTACACAAAAGGAAACCGGGCCGCCACGCTATGTCAAACAGCTCAATAAAACTTGGCTAAAGGATTACGATGCTTTAGCTGATATCGATTGGCTGGATATCGGCTTTGAATATCGTGCTCGCTTTGAGCACAGGGACAACGACTTTCGCCGTTCGCAGCAAAATATTGACGAACCGTTACTGTTGCGTTCCAGAGCCTATATTGGCTTGAAAAATATTCTTGACCCATTTCGCTTTGCCGTAGAGGTGCAGGATTCTCGTCGGAATCACAGTGATTACACCAGAAACAACGATACCCGCGACATCGATAAGGCTGATTTCTTGCAAGCCTATCTGGAGCTGTACTACAAGGATTCTATTTTCGGCAAAGATGATCTTGGCAATAGTCGTCCATTCTGGATTCGTGGCGGCCGTTTAGCATGGGAGGCTGTGGATAGACGATTGATCGCCCGTAATGAGTGGCGCAATACCACGAATACCTTTCAGGGTGTCCGCGCAAACATAGGCGATAAAAAGAATGACTGGCAACTCGAGGTGTTTGGTGTACAGCCTGTGCAGAGATTCACCGATCAACTAGACCAGGTGGATCACTCTCAAAACTTCTATGGGGCCATCTTTGACTGGCGCGGTTGGTCTGAATATGTGAGCGTGCAACCTTACTATTTCTTGCTCAAACAAGAGGGCGGCCAGGTGAAATATGACGCTAACGGCAATGTATACAGTGATCGTTCTGTTTACTCAGCCACCCAACAAAGCCAAGCCCAGATTGATCGTGAGATCCACACTGCCGGCCTGAGGGTGTTTGGTGTCGTGCCTGGCACACAGTGGGACTACGATGCAAGCTATATCAAGCAGTGGGGTGAGCAGCAGAGATTCATCAGTAATGCGATTGGCTATATAGACGTAGACCATGAGGCGCATGCTTACAACGCTGAGGTTGGCTATACCTTCAAACATCTTTGGAAGCCCCGTATCAGTGCTTTCTATGGCGTAGCCACTGGTGATCGCACCACACCTTCCGGCAACGACTTTACCGCTAACCAGCGTTTTGATCGCCTGTTCGGATTCGCTCGTCCTTGGTCTAACGACGACTATATTCAAATGGAGAATATTCGCACCCCTAAAGTGCGTCTGGAATTTGAGCCCAAGCTGGCCTGGTTAGATAACGTCAAAGTGGATACAGGCTTTAGCTGGTATAGGCTAGACAGTGCCAGTGACCGCTGGAATGCAGGTGCGAACCTGCGCGACAGAACTGGCAGTGCGGGTAAAGATCTGGGTAAAGAGTTTGATCTGCGCGTGCGGTTCCCACTCAACCAATTTGCATCGTTGAATTTGGGATATGCGCATTTTTGGGCGGGTGACTTTGTCAAGACCACCTCACGTCAAGTGGCGGGGCAGTCTGATCGTTCAGACGCATCTGATTTCTTTTATACCGAGCTGACACTGTTAGGCTTTTAATCGGGGAATAGCATGACATTTAAAAAGACTTTTATTCGCGTGTTTGCGGCGGCGGCCCTGGCTTTGCCAGTGCTGGCCTCGGCAGCAGACATCAACTTGCTCAACGTCTCTTACGATCCGACACGTGAGCTGTATCAGGACTATAACGAGGCCTTTGCCAAGTACTGGAAAGCCAAGACTGGCGACAACGTTATCGTCAAGCAGTCACATGGCGGCTCAGGTAAGCAGGCTCGCTCGGTGATTGACGGCCTGCAGGCCGATGTGGTGACCCTGGCCTTGTCTTACGACATCGACGAGGTCGGTAGCAAAGGCCGCCTGTTCCCAGCGGATTGGCAAAAGCGTTTGCCGCATAACAGTGCCCCTTATACGTCCACCATCGTGTTTCTGGTGCGCAAAGGCAACCCTAAAAACATCAAGGACTGGAATGATTTGATCAAACCTGGCACCTCGGTGATTACGCCTAACCCGAAAACCTCAGGCGGCGCCCGCTGGAATTACCTCGCGGCCTATGCCTATGCGCTGAAGCAGAACAACAATGACGACGCCAAGGCCAGGGAGTTTTTGAAGAAGCTGTTCAAAAACGTGCCTGTATTGGATAGTGGCGCGCGTGGATCTACCACCACCTTTGTTGAACGCGGCATCGGTGATGTGTTGCTGGCGTGGGAAAACGAAGCCTTTCTGGCCTTGAAAGAGCTGGGTCCGGACAAGTTTGATATCGTCGTGCCTTCATTGTCGATTCTGGCCGAGCCACCGGTAGCGGTCGTGGATAAAAACGTCAAGCGTCACAATACGCAAGCCGTGTCAGAGGCCTACCTGCAATATCTTTACAGTGAAGAAGGTCAGGAAATTGCCGCCAAAAACTATTACCGTCCGACACTGGAATCTGTCGCCAAGAAATATGAAAAACAGTTTCCCAAGGTCAACCTGATCAAGATTGACGAGGTATTTGGCGGTTGGCAAAAAGCACAAAAAACGCATTTTGCTGACGGGGGTGTGTTTGACGAGATTTATCAGAAGTAATTTTTGACCACGCAGAAAAAGGCATTTACCCAATGCCTTTTTCTTTCTCTACAACAGGAGAGTACAGTTATGTCAAAAGCATTAGTAATTGGCGGTGACCGTATCGAAGGCATTCGTCAGGTATTACAGGCGCAAGGCATCGATAGGATCGATCACTGGACAGGCCGCAAGCCAGGCGATGTCAAACGCGAGTTGCCTGCCAACGTGCACGTGATCGTGCTGGTCACAGGCTAGCTCAATCATTCCATGATGTATCGCATCAAGCATGTGGCACATAAACGTGGCCTGAAAGTGGTGTATACCCGTAACAGCGCCGATGGCATGCAGCGTGTGCTGGAGGCGGCTTGAGTCCGTGTGCAGTTGATCTGCATCAAGCGTTTAAAATTATTTTGAATCAGGTCTAAATTTACCCTTTTGATTTGCCGTTAACCTAGATGTGTGTTGAGGTTTAATCTCCTCATGCACTCAGATTTTGTGGCGCAGTCACAAAACAGCAGTGACAGGCTTTTAAGGGTAAACAATGAGTCAAACCGGGATTGGCGAACTGGCAGCGCCACTCAGCGAAACTATCATACAACGGCAGTTTATGCGGCATCGTCTTGTGCGCAAGGTACAGGACAACACTCATTTTCTGGCCATGGCGAGTATGGTATGCGGCTTGCTCGGTTTTCCTCACTATCTGCTCGATGTTGACAATAACATCTGGCTGGCACAGCTGCTCACTTACCTGACCTTTATTCTCATCAGTTACACCCTGTTGCTCGAAAACGGCCGTACCAATCTGGCCATGCTGACCCTCTCTCTAGTGACGGTAAGCCTGTTTGCTGTGCAGCTCACCCCGTATGCCGCGGAGTTTAATGATACGGCGCATCTGCTGCAGTTGGCCAATGACCTGCAAATCCATCATGATGGGCAAGTCACCGAGTATGCGGGCGGCGCCTTGCTGGCTTGTTTGATTGCCATCTCCTATCTATTTCAGCGTTCAGGCTGGCTCGCCATCAGTCAGGCTATTCTGTGTGTGGCCGTCATGATTCCGTTGATCCCTTTGCTAGGCTTTTTGTGTGGCATCGCCCGGCCTTACGGCCTGATGCCACCTCTGGCCACACTCAGTGGCCTGCTATGTGCGTTTGGCTTGCTGGCCAGACACGCCTCGCATCCACCCATGAGTTATCTGTTGCTGATGGACGACAATGGCAAGCAGATTCGCTTTAGCATCATGTTTTTGAGTTTTTTTGCCATCATGCTGGCCCGTGCCGGTGTTGAGTTTGATGACAATATCCGGGCATTGCCGGCACTGGTGGTGGTGGCGATTCTGGCCATCATCTACACTATGACCGCCACCTATTATCGCAAAGGGCAAAATACCGAGCAGGTGTTGCCCGCTACCGACATGGAGTTTGCCAGCCAGGTTGAGTCGGCGCTGGAGCATCAGCAGTTTTATATGGTCTATCAGCCGCAGATTGATTTTATTACCGGTAAGCTCAAAGGCGTTGAAGCGCTGGTGCGTTGGCGGCATCCCGAAAAAGGCATCATCTCCCCCGAGAAATTTATTCGCGTGGCCGAGCTCACCGGCTTGATCGTCCCCTTGGGCAAATGGGTATTGCGCACCGTGTGTGCCGAAGCGGCGCAATGGAACCACCATCCGGTATTGGGCAAGATAGAAGTGGCGGTGAATGTCTCCGCCTTACAGCTGACTTCGGGCGATTTGGTCCAAGAGTTGTTGCAGATTCTCCAGGACACCGGCTTACCGCCGCAACGGCTGGTGGTGGAGCTGACCGAAAGTGCGTTTGTGCAGGATGATGGCAATAATGCCCGTATCATGCACCAGCTCAAAGAGGCCGGCATCAAACTGGCGATCGACGATTTTGGTACTGGCTATTCTTGCCTGTCCTATCTGCGCGATATTCCGGGAGATTACCTCAAGGTAGACCGTTCTTTTGTGATGGAACTGCCTGGCCACAACAAGGCTGAAGCCGTGATTCAGGCCATTGTCAGCCTGGGCAAGAGCCTCAACTACCGCATCATTGCCGAAGGGGTAGAAAACGAGGCGCAGGCGGCGTTTCTCAAAAGTATAGGCTGTGATATTGCGCAGGGGTTCCTGTTTGCCAGACCGCTGGAAGCTGACGGTCTGTTGCAATGGGTCGCGGTGCACCCTACATTAAACACCTGAGGCTCAGGCCTCGCTGCTGCGTGGTTGCAAATGCATGAGCTTGCTTCTCACCAACTCGATATGCGCCCTTAATTCATAGGCATATTGCGAGAATGGCACCGGCAATTTCACGTTCACCACTTTCAGCTCAATCTCGTTCAGTTGTTCTAGGCACAGCGCCACATCCTCCGCGGTTTTAATCTCCTGTAGCTGTGTATCTAAGTAGCGCAACTCGCCGTAATAGCGGAACAGTTTGCGTTTCACCAGCCACACGTACACCATGGGGATGATTTTAGTCAGTGGAATCAGCAGGGCCAGCAGCGGCAAAATCACGATCAGCGTCCGATTCACAAACGTGGCGGCCCAAAAAGGCAGATATTTGTCGATGATGGGCAGGCCGGATTTGTAAAAGTTGAGCGCCTGTGTGCTGATAGGAAAATCGGTATCTTTGGCCGAGGGAAACTCCCCTTTGCTATTGAACAGGCCGGGGCTGCCATGGACCTCTGCAATCACCTTCATCATCAGATAGACCAGTGCCGGATGCATGTTTTCTTTCACCACCAGCGTGCTGGTCGGGGCCACCAGATGTATGTCATGCGCAGGAATATCCCGGGCCAGATCCATGCCGCCCTCGGGCAGCACCAGATGGTGCATAAACGGATATTTGCGTGAAAAGGCTTCAGCCGTATCCAGATTAAGCAAGGTCAGGCGGCGGTCTATGATCATCTCGCGAATAAGGCTAGCATTGGGCACATCAACAAAAAAGGCAGCATCTACCCGGCCTTGGCGCAAGGCCGCAGCGGCCTGCTCGCCGCCTAGTGTCAACAACCGGCTGTTATGGCGATGAATGCCGCTCTCACTCAGCAGCAGCTCGGCCAGCATATGGGTGCCATTGCCTGCGGCACCGATGGCAATCCGCTTGCCCTTCAGCGCTGACAGGTGTGAGATCGTGGTATTGCCACGGCTGAAGATCCAGACCGGCTGATAGTTGAGGCTGCCGAGTGAGAGTAGCGAGCCTGCGCCATCACTGTGGGCGACCCCGTCTTGAATAAACGCGATATCCACCTCTGAGTCTGGGTCTTTGAGCAGCCGCAAGTTTTCAGTATCGCCCGCCGTTTTGCGGATGTGCAGGGTAATGCCTTCTTTTTGCAGATAGACGCCA
This sequence comes from uncultured Methylotenera sp., assembly GCA_964437895.1. Lineage (GTDB taxonomy): Bacteria > Pseudomonadota > Gammaproteobacteria > Burkholderiales > Methylophilaceae > Methylophilus. The sequence continues at coordinate 11,462 of CAYTIV010000025.1, read as the reverse complement.
TAGATGGCTGCGAACGCGTTGTGATTCACATCATCGGCTGCGGCGGCAATCGTAATTTCGCGTGGTGGGGCAGGATCGATGAATTTATAGGCGAAAAACAGCGCCAGGCAGATCAGCAGCACCGAGGGCAGGGTGGCCTCGAGCAACTCGCGGGTGACGATGGCTGTGAACTTGTTATTGCGCGGGTCAAATTTCATGGGTGCATGCAGGCCTGAATGAATGACAGCCACGGGCTGCCTGAGCAGAATTGTACCCAGTTTGGACGGCCTGTCACAACAGAAGGTTGCAGCTGCCTGTCAGCGACCATCGCTTGCGCGAGAACCGCTGACAGGCGGGCAGCTTAGGCGTGGTAAGACGACAGACGCTGCAATACTGCGACCATGCGGTCTATTTCTTCGTAGGTGTTATAAAACGCCAGCGAGGGTCTGACCGTGGTCTCTACGCCAAAACGGCGCAAGATCGGTTGCGCACAATGATGGCCAGAGCGCACGGCAATGCCTTCTTCATTCAGCGCGGCACCGACTTGCTCACTCTGATAACCCTTGAGTGCAAAAGACAATACGCTGGCCTTATGTTTGGCCGTACCAATCAGGCGCAGATGGGGAATCTGGCACATGGCAGCCGTGGCATATTCCAGCAAGGCATGTTCGTAGGCCGCGATGTTCTCTATGCCCAGTCGCTCTACATACTTGAGCGCTGCACCCAGCCCTACGGCATCCGCGATATTGCCGGTGCCGGCCTCAAACTTGGCCGGGGCCGCGTGATAGACCGTTTTCTCAAACGTCACATCCTGAATCATGTTGCCGCCGCCTTGCCAGGCCGGCATGTCTTGCAGCACGTCTTCCTTGCCATACAGCGCGCCTATCCCGGTGGGGCCAAAGATCTTGTGTCCGGAGAACACCAGAAAATCAGCATCCAGGGCCTGCACGTCTGTGCGCATATGTGACACGGATTGCGCGCCATCCAGTAATACACGTGCGCCAGCACGATGCGCCATGGCAATCATCTCTTGCGCCGGAGTGACCGTGCCCAAGGCATTAGACACCTGCGTGAAAGAAACCAGCTTGGTTTTGGGCGTGAGCAGTTTCTGGTAGGCATCTAGCAGCACTTGACCGCTGTCATCGACTGGAATCACTTTTAATACCGCCCCGGTTTCTTGGCAAAGTTGCTGCCAGGGGACGATATTGGCGTGGTGCTCCAGATGCGAAACTACGATTTCGTCGCCAGCACCTAGGTGTTTTTTGCCCCAGGTTTTGGCCACCAGATTAATCGCTTCTGTGGTCCCCCGAACAAAAATCACGTTGTTGACCGACGGTGCGTTGATAAAACGGCGCACGGTTTCACGCGCATCCTCATAGGCATCGGTGGCTCGCGCGGCTAAGGCGTGCGCGGCGCGGTGGATATTCGAGTTCTCGTGCTGGTAAAACGCACTGATGCGGTCTATCACCACCTGTGGCTTTTGCGTGGTCGCCGCATTGTCAAACCACACCAGTTGTCGGCCATTGACGCGCTCATTCAGAATCGGAAAATCCCGGCGTACGGCATGCACATCAAATGCTGGGTGCGCGGCCCCCGTCAGGGTGTGCAGTACAGGGTCCGCTGACAGGAAATAGAACGACTGTGACGTTGACGTCGATTGGGCAGGGCGGTCGGCAGTCGCCGGCGCAGAAGCGACGGGTGCAGCGCTCGCTGCGCCCGCGTGCGTGGGCACCGCGCCTGCCAGGCCGTTCAACCAACGGTCCAGCTCCTGTTGATAGGGAATCTCCAACCCAAAACCGCCTATCGTATCCCCTACTAGGGAAGTCGGGGCCGATGTTAAAGGTGGCTGCGGCAACACTGCATGATGACGGGGATCTGCGAGCAGTTGCTCCGCCCCTGGCGCATACGTCATCTGTTGTGCCTGTACTTCTGAGGTGGCGGGCTGCCCTTGGCTGAGCACATAGCTTGGTGAGTGTATGCCGCTGCCACCACTGACCGCCCCCAGTTGGGTGGTCAGTGAATCTGTCGCCGGCACCGAGGCCGGTGTGGGTGCCGGCGACGTCAGTGACTGCGCCAACTCAGCGGCGGCAAATGGTGCGGTGGCTGGAAATCCCTCCGCATACAGGTCATTGACCAACTGCGTCAGAGTGTCGGTGTCCAGCACGCCCGTGGTTTCAAGCGTGCGTCCTACGCCCAGTGCGGCCGTCATCTTGGGGTGCTCGCCAGGCAAGGCGGCAAGCAGCACCTCGGGCTCAAAAGCGGCCAGATTAATGGCGTTACTGGTAGTCATAGTAGTGGTCAACTCCGACATCTTCCAGTACGGCAATCGCATCTTCGGTCAGCACCGCCAGTGAGCAATACAGGGATACCAGATACGAAGCAATCGCCTTGTGGTTGATGCCCATGAAACGCACAGAGAGGCCCATGGTTTGCTGGCCTGGCAAGTTAGGCTGATAGAGGCCGATCACGCCTTGTTTGCTCTCGCCCACACGCAACAACAAGATTTTTGATTTGCCGTTGACGATAGGCAATTTGTCACTTGGAATCAGCGGGATGCCGCGCCAAGTCAGAAACTGTGAGCCAAACAAGGAAACGGTAGGCGGTGGCACGCCACGGCGTGTGCACTCACGGCCAAACGCGGCAATCGCTTTAGGGTGCGCGAGGAAAAACGCTGGTTCTTTCCAGACCTTGGTCAGTAGTTCGTCCAGATCGTCAGGCGTCGGGTAACCGTTGCGGGTTTTCACCGTTTGCGATTTGGCCACGTTATTGAGCAGGCCGTATTCTTTGTTGTTGATCAGCTCGCTTTCCTGACGCTCTTTGACCACTTCAATGGTTAAGCGCAGTTGTTCCTTGATCTGGTTGTGCGGGCTGCTGTACAGGTCAGAGACGCGGGTGTGCACATCGACCACGGTGTTGACGGCATTCAGTACATATTCGCGGCCCCATTCTTCGTAATCCACAAACGTGGCTGGCAGCTCTTTTTCATCTTTGTTGGAGCAGTCGACCACAATCGCATTGGGGTCCTTGGCCTTGTTGACACGGTAAATACCTGCTTCTACTGGCACCCAGTTGAGCAGGTGCACCAGCCAGCGCGGGCTGATGGTGCTGAGCATGGGGACGGATTTAGTGGCATTGGCAAGCGTACGTGCGGCGACATCGCCTAGAGCGCTTTGAAACGGTTGTTCTGACATGTGATGGTTCTCCTTATTAAAAATCAAGCCGCAGCCGGAATCGGTTTGGCGTCTGAATGTGCTTGTGTGACATGACTATTGGCGGGCACGCTGCGTGTGACCCAGACATTGCCGCCTATGATGGAATGTTTGCCTATGGTGATGCGGCCCAAAATGGTGGCACCGGCATACACCACCACGTGGTCTTCGAGGATGGGATGGCGCTCAAACTTTTTTACTAGGATGCCATTGGCATCTTTGGGAAAGTTCTTGGCCCCCAGCGTCACCGCTTGGTAGAGCCGGACGTGGTTGCCGATCACTGCCGTTTCACCAATGACCACGCCTGTGCCGTGATCGATGAAAAAATAATTGCCGATGCGGGCACCGGGGTGAATATCAATACCGGTATGTGAATGGGCGATCTCGGTGATCAGGCGGGCAATGATGGTGAGCCCCAGCCCATGCAGAACGTGTGCCAGACGGTAGTGAATCAGCGCCAAGATGCCGGGGTAACTGACCAGAATCTCATCGACGCTATCGGCTGCCGGGTCGCCGTGAAACGCCGCTTCTAGATCGGTGTCCAGTTGCTGGCGAATATGGGGTAATTGCTCGGCAAAATGCCTGGTGAGCAGGTGTGCCTGTGCCGTAAACTGGCTCGCTGGGGTGCCTGGCGCTTTAAAAGCCAACTCCAGACGAATCTGCTGTTGCAGCTCGCGCAGGGCTTTATCCAGCGTCGTGCCGACATAAAAATTAATGGCGTGCGCTTGGATATCAGAGTCGCCCAGCCGGTTAGGAAACAGGGTGGCGGCCAGCCATTCCACGCACTGGCCCAAGGCCTTGCGCGCAGGCAGTTTCGGCGGCTGTGATAGCCGCTGTCTTTGTTGTAACGCGGTTTCGCGTATGTGCGCCAGTTGTTGCACGATGTGTTCTATTGCAATTTCTTCCATCGTCCATTCCCTCCTGCGATGTCTAGCAATGGGCTGACAACAGGCAAAAAAAAGCCAGTCCCCCGGCAAGAGGGACTGGCTTCCAGTGGTCTGGTCAGCGTTAATCTATTTAAACTATAAGATAATCTGCAGCAAATGAACAGACTGCACCGTAGAATCATTGCTTATTAGCATATGTGTTTTGGTTCTTTATGTCGGATAGGTTTCTATTCAACTTCATTTATAATTTTTTGGTATAACAGTAGTCACAACGATTATTTTCAATTTCGGGCGGATGTTTTTACAATCTTCCCATTCTTCATCAAGAGAGCACTATGTCACACTGGTTTACCGATAATGCACAAAGCATAGGCAATACCCCCCTGGTTCGTTTGAACCGCATCACGGCGCCCGGCCAGGCCACCATCCTTGCCAAGATCGAAGGACGCAACCCCGGCTATTCGGTCAAGTGCCGTATTGGTGCGGCCATGATCTGGGATGCTGAGCAGCGCGGTTTGCTCGGGCCGGGCAAAGAGATCGTAGAACCGACCAGCGGGAATACCGGCATTGCGCTGGCGTTTGTCGCCGCGGCCAGAGGGATTCCGATCACGCTGACCATGCCAGAGACCATGAGCGTGGAGCGCAGAAAACTGCTGCTGGCTTATGGCGCGACACTGGTGCTGACAGAAGGCGCCAAGGGCATGAAGGGCGCTGTCGCCAAGGCAGAAGAGATCGCTGCGGCCGACCCCGATCGTTATGTGTTGCTGCAACAGTTTAAAAATCCGGCTAATCCGGCCATCCACGAAAAAACCACGGGCCCTGAAATCTGGCGTGATACCGAGGGCAAGATTGATATTCTGGTCTCTGGGGTAGGCACCGGCGGCACCATTACCGGCGTGTCGCGCTATCTGAAACACACCCAGGGCAAGCCAGTGTTGTCGGTGGCGGTCGAACCTGCAGCCAGTCCGGTGCTTACCCAGTTTAGGGCGGGTGAAGCGCTGGCACCGGCACCCCATAAAATTCAAGGCATAGGCGCCGGCTTTGTGCCCGAAACGCTAGACTTGAGCGTGGTGGATGACATTGCACTGGTGAGCAACGAAGAGGCCGTGACCTATGCGCGTCGGTTAGCGCTGGAAGAGGGGATTCTGGCCGGCATCTCATGCGGCGCGGCGGTTGCGGTCGCTGCCCGCTATGCGGCCTTGCCCGAACATGCCGGCAAGACCATCGTCGTGGTGCTGCCCGATTCAGGTGAGCGTTATCTGAGCTCTGTACTGTTTGAGGGCGTATTTGATGCGCAGGGCTTGCGTCCGGCCTGAATAGCCCATGCTTAAAAGCCAGCAGATGCTGGCTTTTTTTATGCGCATAGCTGGGGTTTTATATTTAATTTAGTTATAAACATATTATATTTTATTCTTTTTAAAACTATAAAAATCTCGTTATAGTGCTCTCCTGTTTACATAGAGGAGTGCAGCATGTCATCCATTTTTCGTCATTTACTCTTGATCGCACTGGTTAGCCACGGCGCTGCGCAGGCGGCTGATCTACTGAATGCGTCTTATGATGTGACGCGAGAATTTTACAAAGACCTGAATCCGGCCTTTGTGCAGTATTGGAAAGATAAAACCGGCGAAACGGTCACGATTAACCAGTCGCATGGTGGCTCAACCAAACAGGCGCGCGCCGTGGTCGATGGTCTGGAGGCCGATGTCATCACCATGAACCGTGCTGCCGACATCGATATTCTGGCTGAAAAAGGCAAGCTGATTCCCGCCAACTGGGCCACGCGCTTGCCTAACAACAGTGTATACAGCGCCTCCCCCACGGTGTTTCTGGTCAGAAAAGGCAATCCCAAGCACATCAACGACTGGGACGACCTGATCAAGCCAGGTGTCGCCGTTATTATTCCTAATCCAAAAACGTCGGGTAACGGTAAATACAGTTATCTGGGGGCCTGGGGATCGGTTACGCAAAAAGGTGGCGATGCCACCAAGGCCAGACAGTTTGTCACCGAGTTGTTCCGCCACGTGCCGGTGCTGGATGCCGGTGGGCGCGGCGCAACCACGACCTTTGCCCAGCGTGAACTCGGCGATGTACTGCTGACTTTTGAAAACGAGGTTTACCTGATTCAGCAGGAGTTTGGCGCCAACAAGTATGAAGTGGTCTACCCCGCCGTAACTGTGTTGGCAGAAAACCCAGTCGCGCTGGTTGACAAGGTCGTCGACAAGAAAGGCACGCGCAAACTGGCGCAAGCCTATCTAGAGTTTCATTTTTCAGCGCAAGGGCAAGCCCTGGCTGCCAAGCATTATTTGCGTCCGCAACTGCCGGAGACTGGCCAGACCCCATTTAAGAAGTTGAACACATTCACGGTCAAGCAGGCGTTCGGCAGCTGGACCGAGGCCGAAAATACACACTTTAACGATGGTGGTATTTTTGACCAGATTTATCAGAAGTAGCGTGTCACCACGCATGAAGGAGTCAAGATGACACAACGATTACCGACACAAGCGCCCGAGCACATCATACAGTTGCGGGCAGAACTCAAACAGGCGTTATCGCTGGATCTGGAAGAACTCGGGCTACTCGAAGCCAGCTCGGGTGAGTATGAAAGCACCTTTATTGGCGTGCATCTGAAAACCGCTTTTCAGCCGGTGTATGACGTTAAGCAGGGCGATATCTATGGTTATGAGGCCTTGATCCGGCCCTCGCTGTTCGGCACGCTGAGCAGCACGCCTGAGTTTGCATTTACCTACGCCGAGCAGTCAGGCAAGCTGGTGCAGTTTGACCGTGTATGCCGCTCGCAGCACGTGTTGAATTACCGTGCCATCCACCAAGAAAACGGCCTGTTGTTTTTGAACGTGCATCCCAAGCTGTTGTTGGAGGTGAGCGCGCATGGCAAGGTATTCGAGCAGATATTGCACAAATACTCCGTGCCCACTCACCGCGTGGTGCTAGAGATCAATGAGTCACTGATCGAGCAGGACAAACACCTGCTGGCGGCAATTGATAACTACCGCGCCCTTGGCTACCAGATTGCGTTTGACCATGTTGGCGGCCATCAGAGCAAGTTGTACCGGCTGTGGAGCACCCCGCACGACTTCATCAAGTTTGATGTGTCTGTGATTCAGCAGGCCGCGCAGCAAGCTAGCCTGGCCCGTGCACTTAAAGGGCTGGTGGCGACGGTGCAGGACCTGGGCAGTACGCCAGTGATTGTCGGCATCGAAACCCAGCAACAACTGGATATCGCGATCGCTTCTGGGGCAACCGTTTTGCAGGGCAACCTGCTGGCGGCCCCAGTGGTGGCCAAGGTCATCAACGATCAATACCAGCACAAGGCCCCCAAAGTGGCTTAAATCTGCCCGTTTCTTTATAACAGGCGCTTATAAATTAATGATTATTCATTCTTTTGAGATTTAAAGGAATGTAGATACATTAGCGCCTGTTCAATCTGTCTTTACACCTTGTATTTAAACACCATGGCCTCACAACAAAAGAAACATTTACTGCCGGGATTCGGGCTGTCTCTGGGCGTCACACTGGTCTATCTCAGTTTGATTGTGCTGATTCCCCTGGCCGCCGTTTTTCTGCGCACCACCGAGCTCAGCCTCTCTGAGTTCTGGGCGGTGGTGACCACACCACGCGTCGTGGCCACCTACAAACTCACCTTTGGCGCATCGCTGCTGGCGGCGATCATCAATCTGGTGTTTGGCTTGTTAACGGCCTGGGTATTGGTTCGCTATCAATTCCCTGGCAAGAAAATACTGGATGCGCTGGTAGATCTGCCATTTGCCTTGCCGACCGCGGTGGCGGGCATCGCGCTGACGGCGATTTATGCCCCCAATGGCTGGCTGGGGCAGTGGCTAGAACCGCATGGTATCAAGGTCGCCTTTACGCCGCTGGGCGTGGTGGTGGCGCTCACCTTTATCGGCTTGCCGTTTGTGGTGCGCACCGTACAACCCGTGCTGGAGGATTTTAGTGCCGAGGCAGAAGAAGCGGCCGCCAGTTTAGGCGCGAATCGCTGGCAGACGTTTTATAAGATCATTCTGCCCGCCATCTGGCCTGCTTTGCTCACCGGTTTTTCACTGGCGTTTGCGCGGGCGGTAGGCGAGTACGGGTCGGTGATTTTTATTGCCGGCAACATGCCTATGATTTCTGAAATCACGCCGCTGATGATTATTACCAAGCTTGAGCAGTATGACTATGCCGGCGCCACGGCGATTGCCGTCGTGATGTTACTGATTTCATTTGTTTTGCTGCTGCTGATCAATCTGTTGCAGTGGTGGAGTAACCACCGTCACGGCCATCAGCGCTAGGAGTTCATATGCATACCACACAATTTCAACAATACCAGGGCAAGGTCGCTAGCAAGCGGGCGACCTCAGAGCCGGCTTGGGTGCGCTGGAGCCTGATTGGGCTGGCGCTGGCTTTTTTAGGCCTGTTTCTGCTGATTCCATTGGCTTCGGTGTTTGCCGAGGCCTTGCGCAAGGGCTGGGGCGTGTATTTGGCGGCCATTACCGAGGCTGATGCGCTGTCGGCCATGAAGCTGACCTTGATTGCCTCTGTCATCGCCGTTCCCTTGAATCTGGTGTTTGGCGTGGCAGCAGCCTGGGCCATTACCAAATTCGACTTCAAGGGCAAAAGTTTTCTGATCACGCTGATCGACTTGCCATTTGCCGTCTCACCCGTGATTGCTGGTTTGATCTTTGTGCTGATTTTTGGCCTGCAGGGCTGGTTTGGCGAGTGGTTGATTGACCATGACCTCAAGGTGGTGTTTGCGGTGCCAGGCATCGTGCTCGCCACCATCTTTGTCACCTTTCCATTTGTGGCGCGTGAGCTGATTCCGCTGATGCAGGCACAGGGCAAGGAAGAAGAAGAGGCGGCGCTGGTGCTGGGTGCCTCCGGCTGGAAAATGCTGTGGCATGTGACCCTGCCCAACGTGAAGTGGGGGCTGATTTATGGCGTGATTCTGACCAATGCGCGCGCCATGGGCGAGTTTGGCGCGGTGTCTGTGGTTTCTGGCCATATCCGCGGGCTGACCAATACCATGCCTTTGCACGTCGAGATTCTGTACAACGAATACAACTACGCAGCGGCGTTTGCGGTGGCTTCATTGCTGACCCTGCTGGCGTTGGTGACACTGGTTCTCAAAACATATGTCGAGTGGCAGGCTTCAAGAGATGCTGCCAATATTGAAAAGGAAGTGACGGCTTAATATGAGCATTACCATTCAACACATCAACAAGGGATTTGGCCAATTTAGTGCCTTGCGTGACATCAATCTGCAAGTACCTTCTGGCGAGCTGGTGGCGCTGCTGGGCCCCTCAGGCTGCGGCAAAACCACGCTGCTGCGTATTATCGCCGGCCTAGAGTCGCCAGACAGTGGCCAGGTATTGTTTGATGGCGTGGATACCACGCATCGCGATGTACGTGAACGTCAGGTCGGGTTCGTATTTCAGCACTACGCGCTGTTCCGTCACATGACCGTGTTTGAAAACGTCGCCTTTGGTTTGCGCGTGCGTCCCAAAGAGACGCGCCCCTCTGAGGCCGAGATTAAAAAACGGGTGCATGATCTGCTAAGCCTAGTACAGCTGGACTGGCTGGCAGACCGTTATCCACCGCAGTTATCCGGGGGCCAGCGTCAACGTATCGCACTGGCCCGTGCATTGGCAGTCGAACCACGCGTTTTACTGCTAGACGAGCCGTTTGGTGCGCTCGATGCTAAGGTGCGTAAAGACCTGCGCCGCTGGCTGCGTCGTCTGCATGACGAGTTACATGTGACCAGCGTGTTTGTGACGCATGATCAGGAAGAGGCGCTGGAAGTGGCCGATACTATCGTGGTCATGAACCATGGCCAGGTCGAGCAGGTAGGGTCACCGCAGACTGTGTACGATGCACCAGCGACACCATTCGTTTACGAGTTTCTGGGCAATGTGAACGCCTTTGAAACGCCACAGGGTAAAGGCTTTGTGCGTCCTTATGAAATCGCCGTCAGCCGCGTGGCCGCCGCAGACAGTATCGCAGGCGCACTGACTTATGTGCACTCGGTGGGTTCACTGGTGCGCCTAGAGATTAAACGCGCAGACAATGCGCAGTATGTGGATGTGGAACTGGGGCGTGAGCAATTTAACCAGCTTAACTTTCAGCAGGGTGAGACGGTGTACCTCAAACCCACGCAATTACGCGTGTTTTAACAGGCAGGATTGACGTCAACGGCGGTGCATGTGCCGCCTTGACCTTGCTTGCATGACAAGACTTGCCGGTCTGGTTTACTTTTCGCGCTGAATACGGCCGGAAATCACATAACGCGACTGCCCGTCAATAATGGTGGAATAGACGTGCATGGTATTCAGGTTAAGCACTTGTGATACCTGAATGCCGGTTTTTTCTACCCAGCTTAAAAAATACACGTTTTCTGCCACGCTAAAACGGTCGGGTTTCTCTGTGCCCTGCGCTCCTTTTTCATCGCCTTGTATACAGTGCCATCGCAGGGTGCCCGCGTCCATAAAGGTCACCCGATACACCGTACCGCCTTCGTAGTGATAGAGAAACTGACCCCGCAGGGCATCGCTAGCCTGGGCCATCAGGCTCAGGCTGAACAGTAAAGTGGCGAGCAGCAGTGGTTTTAAGCGGTTCATGGTAGGTGCAGATTCGGGCAGGATTCTTGGGCGTGGTCATCAAGGCTATCACTAGCGATTTAGGCTCAACCGGGTAGGTCTGGCAACAGGTGGCCTAATTTGTGCGATTTGGTTTGCAGGTATTTAAGGTTTTCTGCGGTTGGGGCCGTGATCAACGGCACTTGCTGCTGAATATGAATGCCCAGAGACTGTAGCGCAGATTGCTTGTCCTGATTATTCGATAACAGGCGGATAGTGTCGATCTCAAAGTAACGCAGCATGTCTGCTGCCGCTTCGTAGGTGCGGCCATCAACAGGTAAGCCCAGTGCCACGTTTGCTTCAACCGTATCCATGCCCGCATCCTGCAAGGCATAAGCGCGCATTTTGTTGGTGAGGCCAATGCCACGGCCTTCATGATTCTTGAGGTAGAGAATCAGCCCGAGGCTTGCCTCTTGAATGTGCTGCTGAGCGTGATGCAATTGTTCACCACAATCGCAGCGAGTCGAGCCAAAGATATCGCCAGTCAGGCATTCTGAGTGCACTCTGACCAGCGGCGCCTGTGCACCCTGAACCGTGCCGCAGGTCAGCGCGACATGCTCTACGCCATTGCGACGGTCGGTAAAGACATGAATGTCGAACACGCCGAACTGGGTAGGGAGCCGGGCGGCAGAGCTATGGGTCAGGAATTGCATTGTGTGAACGCTGATCAAATTAGTTTTACCCTATATTGTAGCGGCAAGCCGCCTTTTAAAGGGTGTGCATTGAATTAATCTGCA
>CAYTIV010000024.1:0-17739 GCA_964437895.1 uncultured Methylotenera sp. | reverse complement strand
AAGGGCGTGGCGTATTGCCCGCACTGTGACGGCCCTTTGTTCAAAGGCAAGCATGTGGCCGTGATTGGTGGCGGTAACTCAGGCGTGGAGGCTGCGATTGACCTGGCAGGCGTGGTCGGCCATGTCACCTTGTTGCAGTTTGATACTGAACTCAAGGCGGATGCCGTGCTGCAACGCAAGTTACGCTCACTGCAAAATGTGACCATACTGACCAGTGCGCAAACGACCGAAATTACGGGCGATGGTAGCCGTGTGAACGGGTTGACCTACACGGATCGCGTCAGTGGCGATAGCAAGCATGTTGCGCTGGAAGGGGTGTTTATCCAGATTGGCCTGGTCCCTAACAGTGACTGGTTGAAAGGCACGCTGGATCTGAGCAAGTATGGCGAGATCGAAATCAACAGCCACAATGCGACTTCGTTGCCTGGCGTGTTTGCTGCCGGGGATGTGACCACCGTTCCCTATAAGCAGATTATTATCGCCATGGGCGAGGGCTCCAATGCGGCACTTGGCGCGTTTGATTACCTGATTCGTCAATAAACAATGACCATAAAAAACCTGCCTCGGCAGGTTTTTTTTGTTACGGCTGCATGGCTAGGGACACCGCTTCAGCCACTTTGATGCCATCTACGGCGGCAGATAAAATGCCACCGGCATAGCCGGCACCTTCGCCGCATGGAAACAGTCCACGCGTATTGATACTCTGCAAACTGACATCATCGCGTTTGATGCGAATCGGGCTGGAGGTGCGGGTTTCCACGCCTGTTAGCACGCCATCAGCCAGATCAAACCCTTGCACCTGCTTGGCAAACGCAGGAATCGCCTCACGGATGGCCGAGATGGCAAATTCGGGCAGGGCGGTATCCAGATTGGTCAGGTGGACACCAGGCGTGTAAGACGGCGTGACCTCGCCAAACGCAGTAGAGGCGCGGTTGGCCAGGAAATCGCCGATCAATTGGCCGGGGGCTGAGTAGTTGCTGCCGCCCAGTACAAACGCCTGGCTTTCCAGCTGGCGCTGAAATTCGACGCCCGCCAGCGGATGCCCAGGGTAATCTACCTCCGGCGTGATGCCGACCACAATGCCGGCATTGGCATTACGTTCGTTACGGCTGTATTGGCTCATGCCGTTGGTCACGACGCGGTTGGGCTCTGAGGTCGCGGCGACGACTGTGCCCCCCGGACACATGCAGAAACTGTAAACGCTGCGGCCATTGCTGGCATGGTGTACCAGTTTGTAGTCAGCCGCGCCGAGTTTGTTGAGAATGTCGTCGCTGTAACTTTTGCCGTAGCGGGCACGGTCGATCAGGCTTTGCGGGTGCTCAATGCGGAAGCCAACCGAGAACGGTTTGGCTTCGACATAAATCCCTTTGTCGTGCACCATCTCAAAGGTATCGCGCGCACTGTGGCCAACCGCCAGCACCAGATGTTGGGTTGGAATGAACTCGCCGGTGTGTAGCGTCACGCCCTGCACCTGCTGCTTGGTGACGGTAATGTCGGTGACACGGCTCTCAAAGCGAATTTCGCCGCCGAGGCTGATGATGGTGTTCCGCATTTCTTCCACCATCCCCACCAGTCTGAAGGTGCCAATATGCGGGTGGCTGACATAAAGAATCTCTTCTGGCGCCCCGGCCTTCACGAATTCCTGCAACACTTTGCGGCTGTAGTGTTTGGTATCCTTGATCTGGCTATAGAGTTTGCCGTCAGAGAACGTACCGGCGCCACCTTCACCAAATTGCACGTTGGACTCAGGGTTCAGTTCGCGTTTACGCCACAGGCCCCAGGTGTCTTTGGTGCGTTTGCGCACCTCTTTGCCGCGCTCGAGCACGATAGGCTTGAAGCCCGCCTGTGCCAAAATCAGCGCGGCAAAAATGCCTGCTGGACCAAAGCCGACAATGACGGGTCTAGTGGTTGATGTGGGCTGCGCCTGTGCAACAAAGTGGTAATCAGTATCTGGGGCGGGTTTGATGTGCGGGTCTTTTTTAAACCGCGCCAAAATTTTGGCTTCGTTTTTGACCTCGACATCCAGGTTGTAGACGTAGAGAATAGCGTGCGATTTACGGGCATCTACCCCGCGTTTGAAAATCTCAAACCGAATCAGCTCGCTTTCGGGAATCTCCAGTCGCTTCAGCAACGCGGCTTTGATCTGATCGTCTTGGTGTTTGAGCGTATCTGCCAGCTCAATCGGCAATTTGATTTCTGTGATTCTTAGCATGGTCGGGATAGTGGTTATCTATCAAAACTCTATTTTATTCTATTCAGTACAGTCGTATCATAGATTTTGCACGGGATGGCTTCATCTGTGCAGAAATGTGACGATATAAACAATATGTTTAATTACAAGCGTCGAATCGTGATTCCGTTGGTCATTGCAGCCTTGCTGCTTTGCACGGCGATGGTATGGCTATTTATGGCCATGTACCAGCTTGTTTATTATTCAGAGCAAAAAGATCTGGTCGACCGTCAGCGCTACAATGTGGTCGCGCTGGGCAAAGCCATCACCAATGCCGAAAGTGGCCAGCGCGGCTATTTGCTGACCGGGCACACCCTGTTTTTAGATACACTGGAGCAAGGGCGTACCGAAACGCGCAATGTGATCACGCAGCTGGAAAAGCAGGCCGAGACCTTTGGCGAGATTCACGCCGAACTGGAAAAAATCAAACAACTGGTCCATCAAAAGTTTGATGTCATGGATCAAAGCATACAGGTACAGCTACATGCGGGCGAATTCGCCTCCCACTTATCGCTGAGCAAAGACCGTAGCCGCGAGTTGATGAAACTGATTGATGATCAGCTCACCGGCATCGACACTAAGCTGGACCACTTGCGACAGAATTTTGAGCAAGAGATCCGCAAACGTATGTTTGCCTCAGTGCTGGGGGCGATATTGCTGAGCGTGCTCATCATTGGCGTCTTGCTGTTCTCATACCGAAGTACCACGCATTTGCTGGAGCAAGTGTTGGAGAACCAGGCCGTAGCTAAGCAGGCCAGCCATCAGGCCGACCATGATTTGCTGACCGGGCTGCCTAATCGCCGTAGTGTAGACATGCACCTTGCCAATACGCATCAGATGGCGAGACATGCTTCGCGGCCGTTTGCTATTCTGTTTATGGATCTGGACGGATTTAAACGGGTGAATGATCAGCATGGGCATGAAGTGGGGGATGCATTGCTGATAGAGGTGGCTAGCATGTTTAAAAAGGTGCTCAGGCAATCCGATTTTCTGGCCCGGCAAGGGGGCGACGAGTTTGTGCTGGTGGTGGGCAGCTATCTGTATCGACAGGAGCTCACGCAACTGGCGCAGCGGCTGATTCGTTTGTTTGCTAAACCGGTGGTGGTGCGCGGCATTCCGCTTGAAATTGGGGTCAGCATAGGCATTGCTGAATACCCACATCATGGCAAGCATGTGAAGCAGTTGTTGCACGTGGCAGACAAGGCGATGTACGACTCGAAAAAAAATGGCAAGAACCGCTACAGTTTTGCCATGATGCATGAGCGTTAACGCCCTCGCTTAATCAACCTGGTGTTAAACCTCGAGTTCCAGTTGTAACAGCTTTTTAAGCATGGGCACCGTCACTGGTTTCTTGGTGGTCAGTGACCACTCGTCCAGCGCATCTAGCACGGCCATCAGCGTCGGCAGGTCTCGGCGCAAATTACGCAGGCAGTAGGCAATCACTTCTTCGGGCAATTTCATGCCGCGATCCTGCGCGTGCGCGCGCAGTGCATCGGCCTTGGCGTCGTCACTGAGCGGGTGTAGCTGGTAAACCAACCCCCACGCCAGCCGGGTGGCAAGGTCGTCGCGCAGGCCCATTTGGGTGGGGGCATGGCTACCGGCTGCAATCAAAATGCCGCCTTCGGCGCGGATGTGATTATAGGTGTCAAACAACACAATCTGCGTTTCTTCATCCAGGGTATCTACATCATCCGCAATGTGTGCCCCTTGTGCCTGCGCGGCCAGCAGCAAATGGGTTTTGCCACTGCCTGTTTCACCCCATAGGTAAACAAAACGCGTGGTGGCCTCACCGGCCAGCACAGCATGCATGCTGGCCAACGCCTCGGCATTGCGGCCAGCAATAAAGTGATCGAAGCCAGGCGCGGCTGGCGGTTGAATGTTAAGCAGCAGTTGTTTCACGGCAATGACTTGAATAGAGCTGAATTTATTCGTCCAGCGTTTGAATGATTTGGGGTTGGCTGCTCAGATAAGCTTCACTGCGCAAATAGCTTTGTTTGGTGTGGCGCAGGCCAACGGCAATGGCGGCGCTGACCGGTAGCGCCAGCAATACCCCGGCAAAGCCGAACAGCTGACCACCTGCCATCAGGGCCAGAATCACGATCACCGGATGCAGGCCGATGCGGTCTCCGACCAGAATGGGCGTCAGAATAAAACTCTCAACCAGTTGTCCGATGCCGAACACCAAGAGCACCGGCACCACTTCGGGCAACGAGGCAAACTGTAACAGGGCCAGCACGACGGCCAGCACAAACGCCAGCGCAAATCCTAGGTAGGGGACAAAGCTCAACAGGCCTGCAATCAGGCCGATCGATAATGCCATGTCCAGCCCTGCCAACCACAAACTGACACTGTAGAACACGCACAGGGAGAGCATGACCGACAATTGCCCGCGCAAAAACTCGGCGACCACCTGATCGATTTCCAGGCACAGCTGGCGTACCCGGTCTATCCAGTCACGCGGGATCAGCTCGCCCATATTGGCCATCATGTCATCCCAGTCGCGCAAAAAGTAAAACAGCACCACGGGGAGTAGGCAGATATTGGCAAACACGCCGATCAGGCTCAGGCTTTTTTGGCCAGCACTGAGCAAAAACGAGCCCAACATGCTGCCCGCCGTTTGCCAGTGTTCGGTGATCAGCTTTTGCATATCGGCATGATTCACATCGAGGTGTATGCCGAATTGGTGCAATAGCCATGGCTCAACCTGCTGGTGAAAGTGATCCAGCAACAGGGGGAGGCGCTGTGCAATCAGTTGAGATTGCTGTTGTAGCAGAGGGATGATGATGAGTAGCAGGCCCGTCACCGCCAGCATCATAGCCAACATGACCAGCAGGGTCGCCAGTGTGCGACCGATTTTCCAGCCGTTAATACCGGTGTCGCTCAGGCGGTCGACCAGCGGATCCAGCATGTAGGCCAGAACAGCCGCCGCCAGAAAAGGCGTCAGAATCGGTTCCAGCAGATAAAGCAGATAGAGAAAGACGGCAGTGACCAGCCACCAGCGATGATCACTGACAAACTGGGTCGCGACAGCTTTCTGATGTTCCTGGTCTGGCATGGGCATGTGGAGCATCTGCGTAATCCGGCATAGGTCGAAGCGGCAAGATGCGTTAAAATAATGATTATTTTAAAATTATACTGAATTTCACAGCGGTATCGCGCTTTGTTACACACATCCGCGCGGCTGACCGCTGTAGACCTGATTAATCGCCTTAAAAGAAACGAGAGTATCTTGACGACTTCTGCTGATAAAACTTCTATTACCTACCGTGATGCCGGTGTTGATATCGAGGCGGGCGACGCCCTGGTTGAACAAATCAAACCGTTTGCCAAGCGCACCATGCGCCCAGAAGTGATGGGCGGCATTGGCGGTTTCGGCTCTCTGTTTGCCATGCCTAAAAAATTCAAAGAGCCTGTGCTGGTATCGGGCACGGATGGCGTGGGCACCAAGCTCAAGCTGGCGTTTCAGTTGAACAAGCATGATACCGTGGGGATCGATCTGGTCGCCATGAGCGTGAACGATATTTTGGTGCAAGGTGCGGAGCCATTGTTCTTCCTGGATTACTTTGCTTGCGGCAAGCTGGAGGTAGGTACGGCTGCAGCCGTCATCAAAGGCATCGCGCAAGGGTGTGAAGAGTCTGGTTGTGCGCTGGTCGGTGGCGAAACGGCAGAGATGCCTGGCATGTACCCTGCGGGTGAATATGACTTGGCCGGTTTTGCTGTGGGCTGCGTAGACAAGGCAAACATCATTGATGGTTCCACCATCCAGGCTGGCGACGTAGTGTTGGGGCTGGCCTCCAGCGGTGCCCACTCCAATGGCTACTCACTGATTCGCAAGTTGATCGATCAATCCGGGATCGACATGGATGCTGACTTCCATGGCCGTCCTTTCCGTGACGTGGTGATGGCACCGACTAAGCTATACGTGAAATCCATCCTCAAACTGCTGGAAACCCTGCCGGTTAAAGGCATGGCACATATCACTGGCGGTGGTATCACTGAGAACATTCCCCGCGTGTTGCCAGAAGGCCTGACTGCGGAAGTGCAGAAATCTAGCTGGACATTGCCACCGCTGTTCCAGTGGTTGCAGGCACAGGGCAATATTGAGCCACTCGAGATGTATCGCACGTTTAACTGCGGTATCGGTATGGCGGTGATTGTGGCAGCAGAACAGGCTGCGCAAGCCGAGGCTGTGTTGGCTGAAGCGGGTGAGACGGTGTACCGTATTGGCCAGATTCGTGCACAACAGGCGGGTGAAGCCCCTACCGTGGTTGTTTAATGCACATTTTCCAACGCTGGGTTCAGACGGCAGGGCTTGTGGTCAGTGGGTTGATCATCAGCCTTTGCTGCGCGACGGAGGCGGTATCCGCTGCGCCGCGTCAGCTGACCGTGGAGTATGACTTGTTGCAACAGGGTGTGACCATCGCCAATATCCGTGATGAACTGACCGTGAAGGGGAGCCAGTATACCTTGGCCTCTGTGGCAGAAGGTAAGGGCATCTACAAGCTGATGGGTGAGCGCACACTCTCTAGTCAAGGCAGTGTTGTGAAGCAAGGCTTGCGCCCTGAGCATTTTGAATCTCGGCAATCCAAGCGTCCAGAAAAAGCACTGATTAGCGACTTTGACTGGAAGAAAAAAATGCTCAATATGCAGATCAAAGGCGAGCAGGCCAGTGAAAAACTGAGCAAGGGCACCCAAGATTTGCTCAGCGTGATGTACTGCTGGATGTGGCAGCCCCCCAAGGATAAGCAGGTTAGTCTGGCCGTGGCTACGGGCAAAAAACTGGCCACACATACCTTCGTGGTCACAGAAGAAGCGACCCCTTTGCAAACGGAGGCTGGCGTCTTTAATGTGATCAAGCTGGCAGATACCGATGGTGAGAAAACACTGTATCTGGCCAAAGACAAAAATTATCTTCCGGTTAAATTGGTCGTGCAGGATGACGGCAAGCGCATGGAGCAGGTGATCACGCGCATCACCGGTCAGTAACGGGCCCACTTATCAGGAACCGACTGATGCCATCCTCAGGCCTGCGACAGTGGATGCAACATGCGCTCTCGTGGCCCTTGCTGCTAGCGCTAGCTCTGTCGTTGTGTCTGCATTTGTGGGTGTTCAGTGAAATAGGCTTGCGCGGCGACATGTTCAATCCGCCAGCCCCCCCTGCACTACAGGCGCGGATACTGCCCCCGCCAGCACCGTTGCCAGTGCCGGCGCCGGTGCCTGAGTCTCCCGCACCTAGACCGCATCCTCGTCTGGTGCCGTCAGTGCCGCCCCAGTCCACAGCGTTACCGCCAACGCCGGTCACCGCCGCAGAGGCCGTGCCAAAAGCGGCAGAGGGCGTTACGTTGCCGCCGGCATCGGTTGCGACGCCAGACGACCGGCTGGCCGAGATCGCAGCCTGGCATGAGACTGATCAGCCGCAAGCGGTCGAAGAAGAGCCGCAAGCCAAGCCTTATCAGCATGTGAGCACTGACTTTGAGGTGTTTGTGAACGGGGAGTCTCGCCCGGCGGGCAAAGCCAGTATTGAGTATGTACGCGAGGAGGCTGATCACTACCGGCTCCATTGGCAGGTGGAGGGGCGTGGCTTGTTAAAATTGCTGTATCCTGCACTGGATCAGCAAAGTAGCGGTCAGGTCACGCTGAGCGGCTTGCGCCCCAGCGTCTACCGCTATGCGTTTGGTCAACGCGTGGATAAAACCTATGAGGCAACGTTTGACTGGGACAATAGCGTGATCACGCTGAAAACCAGTAAGGGTGAGCAGCAACAGCCTTTGCAACTGAATACACAGGATATTCTGAGTTTCATGTATCAGTTCATGTTTGTGCCGCCCTTGCAGCAGATGCGGGTGGTTCTGACCAATGGCCGCAAACTGGGCGAGTATGAGTATGTGTTTGAGGGCGAGGACAGCCTAGTGATTGACGATCGCACGGTGCAAACGCTGCATATCGCGCATACCCGTGGCGATACGGACGAGAAAACGGAGTTATGGCTGGCGAGCGAGTACCGCTATGTGCCGGTCAAGATTAGAAAACTGGAGAAAAACGGCATGGTGATCGAACAGGTTGCCACGCGGTTAATCGCCGAATAATGCAAGTATTTGAAAGACACTGATGAACCAATCTTTGATGCGCCAGACGGCGATGTTGTTAAGCGACCTGTTGAAATTCGAAAGTCCGGCAGATGCCAGACTGGGTGAGTTTTTTCGTCAGCACCGAGAACTGGGCACGAAAGACCGTGCCTGGGTGGCCGAAACAGCCTACGGTGTATTGCGCCGCTACCGTTATCTGCGAGAACTGACGCTGTCTGAAGAGGACGAACAGGAAGATACCCGCAAGCTCATCATCGCTTGGATGCTGAAAATCGAGGGCAAGAGCATACGCGACCTCGACGACATGCTCGATGAGCGCCAGAAAGAGTGGGCGGTGACCATCAAGAGCCGATCCAGTGATGGCTTTGCGCCAGCCGTGTTGGCAGATGTGCGTGACTGGTTCTGGCAAAAGTTGGTCGCGCAATATGGCGAGACCGAAGCCATGACCATTTGTCGTAGCATGTTTGAGCAGGCCAGTCTCGATTTGCGCGTGAACACCATCAAGGCCAGTCGTGAAGAAGTGCTCTCACGCATGCTGTCAGAGAACACGGTTAAGGATAACGTGATTGCGCCTACGCCTTACTCACCCGTGGGTATTCGCATGGCCGCTCGCCTTAATATTGGTAAGCATGTGCTGTTTACCGAGGGCAAAATCGAGGTGCAGGATGAAGGGAGTCAGTTACTGAGCTTTCTGGTGGCCCCCAAGCGTGGCCAGATGGTGGCTGACCTGTGTGCCGGTGCGGGTGGTAAAACCCTGGCGCTGGGTGCGTTGATGAAAAATACGGGCCGATTGTACGCCTTTGATGTGTCCGAAAAGCGTTTGAATAATCTGGGACAACGCCTCAAGCGCAGTGGTCTGTCCAATCTGCAAGCACAGCTGATCAGTCATGAAAACGATCAAAAGCTTAAACGCCTGAATGGCAAATTTGACCGTGTACTGGTCGATGCGCCTTGTAGTGGCTTGGGCACATTGCGCCGTAACCCTGACCTGAAGTGGCGTCAGGCCGAGGAGGATGTGGCGGAACTGAACGTCAAACAGGCCAATATCCTGGCCCGGGCAGCCAAACTGTGCAAAGCAGGCGGCCGCGTGATTTACGCCACCTGCAGCTTGTTGCGTGATGAAAACGAAGCGATTGCCGAGGCATTTTTGCAGGCGCATCCTGAGTTCAAGTTGGTGCCAGCAAACGAGGTGTTGGCGCAGCAGAATATTCTGCTGGATACCGGCGATTACCTGAAACTGCTGCCACATTTGCACGGCACAGATGGTTTTTTTGCCGCCGTGTTTGAAAAAAACGCGCCCACTGCGGATTAATCGCCCCCGTACCTGCCGACAGGGAGAGGCCGCATGCACCGCTTCAGTCTTAATAGCCAGATCCTGCTCGCCGCCGTGACTGCGGTGGGCGCGGGCATGCTGGCGCACGGACGTGAGGCCGCCGCCGCACTGTACACAGCCAATCTGCTAGGCACTCTCTTCATCGACCTGCTCAAAATGGTGATGATCCCGCTGGTGTTTTTTGCCATTACCACCGGCATTGCCCATTTGCGGCAGCACAGTCAGCGCCATGTGGTCTGGAAAACGACCCTGCTGTTTTTTGCCACCACCACGACGATTGCCATCGCGATAGGCCTGGGCGCCAGTCATCTGTTTCAGCCTGGTGCTGGTTTGCCGCTGGAGATGTTTGCCAGCGCCATGCAGAGCCAGGAGGCAAGACAACTCAGCCTGCCAGAATTTTTTACCCAGTTTAGCCACGCGCTGTTCATGAACCCGTTCAAGGCACTGGCCGAGGGCAATATTCTCGCCATCGTCGTGTTTGCCCTGTGCCTGGGCGTCGCGCTGGTCGCGGGGGCGCCACGTTACCCGCAGCTGCTGGCGCTGTGCGAAGAGGGCATGGCCCTGAGTATGCAGATGATAGGCTGGATCATGCGACTGGCGCCGATTGGCATTGCCGCCCTTTTGTTCAAGCTGGTCGCCACACAAGATTTCGGCGTATTTGCCGCATTAAGCAAATTTGCACTGGTGGTGACAGGCACGACCCTGTTGCATGGACTGGTGGTGTTGCCGTTGCTGTTGTTTGTGTTGACTGGCAAGCGTCCATGGTGGTTTTTACAGCAGGCCCGCGAGGCCTTGCTGACTGCTTTTGCGACCAGCTCCAGTAATGCGACCTTGCCCGTGACATTGCGCTGCACCACACAAAACATGCAGGTGGCGCCAGAGATTGCCGGCTTTGTTGTGCCGCTGGGCGCAACCGTGAATATGGATGGTACCGCGCTGTACGAGGCGGCCGCGGCTTTGTTTGTTGCGCAACTGGCTGGCATTGACCTGACGCTGGGCCAGCAGCTGGTCGTGTGTTTGACCACGATGATTGCGGCCATGGGCGCGCCGGGTATCCCCAGTGCTGGCATGGTCACCATGGTCATGGTGTTGCAAAGTGTCGGCCTGCCGGCTGAGGCGATTGCTATTCTGTTGCCGATAGACCGACTGCTGGATACCGTGCGCACGGCGGTCAATGTCGAAGGGGATATGGTGGGTAGTCTGGTCGTGCAGCACCGACTCCAAACCTTGAATAGGCAGCTCCCCCATGATTAATCTCAGTATTCGACCGGCGCAGTTACCCGAGGCTGATCAGATCGCCGAGCTGGTTAACCGGGCTTACCGTGGCGAGAGTAGCCGCGCCGGCTGGACCACCGAAGCCGACCTGCTGGACGGTAAACGCACCACCGCGGATGAAGTGTTGGCCTTGCTCGGCCGTGAAGATGTCTGTTTGCTGACGGGCTGGCTGGATACGCAGCTGATGGTCACGCTGTGTGCCGAGTGGCACGCAGAACAGCATGTCGCCCATCTCGGTATGATTGCTGTCGAGCCGCTGGCGCAAAACCGGGGCTATGGTAAAACCATGATCCAGGCCGCAGAGCGCTGGGTGATGGCGCATTGGCAGGCGCGTGCCAGTCAGATGGTCGTCGTCAGCGTGCGACAGACACTGATCGATTTTTATCAGCGCCTGGGCTATGTGCCCACGGGTGAAACGATGCCATTTCCATCACGCCCGGAGATGTGGCAGGCCAAAGTCGAGCACATGCAACTGATGACCTTGCAAAAAAACTTTTAAGTGCGCGTGTTTGCCGCAACTATTGACGCTGGGTTTAAACCGGCGTAAATTGCGCAACCTTATGAACAAGCACTCATTATCAACTGTAGTTGTTGCGATGCACCGAAAGGCATTGTGGCTGGTCGCCACATCGTGCCGCGGTTGCTGCTTGTCGTAAATTTTATGCAACCGCGGGCTCTCCGCGGTTGATCTTGTTGTTCCTCTCCCCCGGTGAGCCCATAGATTCAGGGCTCTTATGAAATCATCCTCACACCCGTATTACGGTGCCATGCTGGTACTGTTATCGTCCGTGGCCTTTTCGTCCAAAGCGATCATGGTCAAGCTGGCTTACGCCTATCACGTCGATGCCGCAACGCTGATTGCCTTGCGTATGGCTTTTGCCATCCCGTTTTTTGCGGCATTGGGCTGGTGGGCGATGCGCCAGGGTGCGCCTGTACACATGCGTCGCCAAGACTGGTTGACACTGGCATTGTTAGCGGTGGTCGGAGGGTATGGTTCCATGTGGCTGAACTTTGAGGGGCTGCGCTATGTTTCGGCTGGCCTAGAGCGGGTCATCCTGTTTCTGTATCCTACGCTGGTGGTCGCGATGAGTGCCGTGTTTCTCAAACACCATATCAGTCGCCGTGAATGGTTTGCCATGCTGACCAGTTACGCCGGCGTGGTGCTGGTGGTCTGGCATGATGTGGAGCTGGCCGGGCTGCGTTCGGTGGATACGCTGTATGGTGCTGGGCTGGTCTTGCTGAGTGCCATCGTCTACGCAGGCTACCTGCTGGTGAGTGGACAGTTGATCCCCAAACTGGGTGCCAGCCGCTTCACAGCGCTGACCATGAGCTTTGCCGCTGCCGCCAGTGCCACCCATTTCGGGCTGAGCGGCTCACTGGCGCAGGTGACGACATTGCCAACGTCTGTGTATACCTTGGCCTTGCTGATGGCTGTGCTCGCGACCGTGTTGCCATCGGTGCTGATGAACATGGGCATACAGCAGCTGGGGAGCCGCAAGGTGTCACTCATCAGTGCCATCGGGCCTGTGTCCACCATCATGTTGGCCTATCTATTTCTGGATGAGGCCGTTTCATGGATACAGGGTGTGGGCACTTTGCTGGTGCTAGCGGGGGTGTTGGCCGTCAGTTTGGAAAACCCGGCTAAACGGGCGTAGTCAGGACAAACGCTGCCAGTCGAAGAAAGGCCCGGGGTCCGTTTTACGCCCCGGGGCAATGTCCGAGTGCCCAACCACATGACGGATGGGGTAGCGTTGATGCAAGGCCTTGATCAGCGCGTACAACGTGACATATTGCGCATCTTCAAACGCCTCGATGTCACTGCCTTCCAGCTCTATGCCGACTGAAAAGTCATTGCAACGCTCCCGACCTTGCCATTGCGATACGCCGGCATGCCAGGCGCGCTGATTGCAGCTCACAAACTGCAACAACTCACCGGTGCGGCGAATCAAAAAATGGGAGGAGACGCGCAGATGCGCGATTTCGGCATAATAGGGATGCTCTTCAGGATTCAGTTTGTTGGTAAACAGCTGGGCAATGCCTTCGCCACCATACTGATGCGGTGGCAAGCTGATGTTGTGAATCACGATCATGTCCACTTCGGTGTTCTCCGGGCGTATGTCCTGATTCGGTGATGTCATGATTCTGGCCTGGCTGGCAAAGCCGTCCTGATCGATCTCAAGTGCCGTAATGGTGAAGGTAGACATGTCAACATTGTAGGTGAATTTGGCAGAATTGCGTTATGATTCTGGCCGCATGTACAGCGTTGTCATGCACATGTACCACAGGCGGTAGGTGCATGCTGAGAACTCACCGCCAGACAGGGAGTGTCATGGTTTTCTTTCAATTGTTGATGATGTTGCTGATCATTTTGGTCGCGGCAGAAGTATTTACCAATGCGCTGGAACATCTGGGCGAGCGCCTAGGGATTTCTGAGGGGGTCACCGGCTCCATTTTTGCCGCCGTAGGGACTGCCCTGCCAGAAACGCTGGTGCCGTTGCTGGCGATTTTTTCTTACACCTCGTCTACCGGCGACAGCCATGCGGGCCACGATATTGGCGTAGGCGCGATCTTGGGCGCACCGCTGATGCTGGCGACCTTGTCCATCAGCCTGATGGCCTTCTCGGTGCTCAAGCGCCGTGGTATGCATGGGCATATTCGCCCAGAGCGTACCGGCTTGGTGCGTGACCTGAACTTTTTCATTCTGGCCTTTGTGTTTGCCACCATCGCCATGTTTATTCCGCACAGCGAACCGCTGATCCGTTATGGCATCAGTATCCTCATGGTGTTGATCTACTTTGTGTATGTGCTGATGACGATACAAGCCTCTAAAGGGTTGGTAGAAGACGGGCACGCTACAGAGGCCGAAGATGTGATGATGCTCTCCCGCCTAGGCTTGCCTACCAATATGGGCACCATCTTGTTGCAGTTACTGATTGGGTTGGGCTTGCTGATTGCTGGCGCCAAAGGCTTTATCAATGAAGTGGAAACTGCCGCTGCGATTCTGGGTGTTTCAGCGCTGTTGTTGTCATTGCTGATTATCCCGATCGCCACTGAGTTGCCAGAAAAAGTAAACAGCATTCTGTGGATACGTAAGGGCAAAGATACGCTGGCGTTTGGCAATATCACCGGCGCCATGGTGTTTCAAGGGACCTTGTTGCCCGCCATTGGTATTATGCTGACGGACTGGTCCCCGCGGCAGGAGGTGGCACTGGGCATACTGATCACATTGCTGGCGGCGATCTGGGTGCGCTATCGCGTGGCTAGAGGTGGCTTGCTGGTATGGCATCTGTTGGTCAACGGCTTGTTCTACTTAGCCTATCTGGTTGCCGTACTACGCTGACCGTATTACGCGCATCAGTGCAATAAAAAAGCGGCCGATTGGCCGCTTTTTTATTCTTCATCCGCCTCGGTGTCATCCAAGTCGGTATCCTGCTCTTTAGACAGCCCCAGTTTAGATAAACGGTAGCGCAGGGTGCGGAAGCTAATGCCCAGTAGCTTGGCTGCGGCTGTTTTATTGTTATTGGTTTTTTCTAGGGCCTGCAGAATCGTGCGCTTCTCGATATCTTCTAGGTAGTCAGACAAGCTAACATCCATAGGCAACATGGTCGCCGCCGGCGCGGCGGTGGGTGTTTCGGTGATGGTTGTGCGTCGGTCGCTGGTAGGCGTTTCGCTCAGCACGCCAGCGCTGCCTGCGTGCTGGTCAATCGCGGGCGTATGCCAGGGCAAGACTGGTTTGTCGCTCAAGCCTGCCGGCATCTCTTCTAGGGAGAGGTCTTCTACGGTGATGGTGTAGCCATCACACAAGGCCAGCGCGCGTTCCAGCATGTTTTCCAGTTCGCGCACATTGCCATGAAACGGCAGCTGCTGAATAAATATTTTGGCGTCGTCTGCAATCGCAGGCACCTCTAAGCCTTGGACCTGACACAGCTTGAGCAGTAGACGTTCCGTCAGCTCCGGGATATCTTCTGGCCGTTCGCGCAGCGAAGGCATCTTCAGTTGAATCACATTCAGGCGGTAGTACAAGTCTTGTCTAAACTCGCCTTTTTCCATCATGGCATTGAGATTCTTGTGCGTGGCAGAGATGATACGCACATCCACCGCTTCTTCATTGGTGCTGCCCACCACACGCACTTTTTTCTCCTGAATGGCGCGCAATAACTTCACTTGCATCGCTAGCGGCAGGTCAGCGACCTCGTCTAAGAATAGCGTGCCGCCATTCGCGGCCTGAAACAGCCCTTGCGTATCCTGGATGGCCCCGGTAAACGCGCCTTTTTTATAGCCAAAGAACTCGCTTTCCATCAGGTTCTCGGGAATGGCGCCACAGTTGACCGCAATAAATGACTGCTCTTTACGCGCACTGTTTAGATGTATCAGTCTGGCCGCCAGCTCCTTGCCGCTGCCAGATTCGCCACTGATGTACACCGGTGCCTGGCTGCGTGCCAGCTTGGCAATCATGGTGCGTACTTGCCCCATGGCAGGCGAGCCGCCAATCAGGTCAACCGTATTGGCGCCTTGAGACTCTTTGTGTGAAGCCAGCTTGAGCGCAGATTCGACCAGCGGGCGCAACTGCTTGAGTGAAATAGGCTTGGTAATGTAGTCATAGGCCCCCGCTTTGAGGGCAGAGACGGCATTTTCTGCACTGCCATAGGCCGTAATGACCGCGACGGGTAAGCCCGGAAACTGCGCATTGATATGCTGTACCAGTTCTAGACCGAGACCATCAGGCAATCGCATGTCTGTCAGGCACAGATCATAGCTAAACGACTGCAACATATGCTTGGCGTCCGTCACCGTACTGGCACTCTCGGCATGGATGCCCATGCGCTCCAGCGTTAGTACGACCAGTTCTCGAATGTCGGTCTCGTCATCGACCACCAGACAACGATAAGAATGTGCCATTTAAACAATTGCCTTTTTAACTGTCAGTGAAAACTGCGTGCCATGGGCACTGCTGTTGAAATTTAATTTTGCGCCATTGGCCTCAGCCAGCTCGCGTGCGATAAATAATCCCAGCCCGGTACCGGTTTTTTCGGTCGTCATAAACGGTTCGAACAAGTGGGGTTGGATGTTAGGGTCTATGCCGTTGCCATCATCTTTGACCAGCAGATGAATGAATTGTCCGTTTTTGTCTACCACCACCCTGAGTTGCAGGCTTTGCGCTTGCTGCTGGCTGTGCCGCCAGCCATTTTTGCACAAATTCCACAAAATCTGATTGATATGCCGGCGGTCAAAAATAATAGCGCTCTCTTTGGGGGGCAAACTCAGCGTGAAATGGGCTAGGTCTATTTTTTCTACCGCGCAAAACTGCTGGTAGAACTCCTGCACAAAATGGTTGATGTTGAGCTGTTCCTGATTGGTGCGGTCACGCCGATTGAGTTCGAGGACATCTTTGATGATCTGGTCTAGCCGTTGCACATTGTCTGCGATGATTTGAAGCATGCGCTGTGTCCCTGCGTCTTCACAGTCCTCTTGCATCAGCTGGTTGGCGTGGCTGATCGCGCTAAGCGGGTTGCGGATTTCGTGCGCAATATTGGCGGTCAATCGTCCCAGTGCCGCCAGTTTAACCTGGTGGGCCTGGGTCTGAATCTGTGACCAGTCCTCAATAAAAATCACCACGCCGCTATTGATACTCTCTGAAATGGCGTGAAAGCGGATGCCAAGGTCACGGTTGTTGATGGTCAGCTTGATGGCATCCTGTGCTGACAGTTTGCCCGCAGGCAGGGTCATCAATAACTGTTTGATCGCTGGCATAAACGCCTCTAGCGGTGTAGACAGCTGCACCGCCGCCAGCATCTGCGAGGCTTCCAGTCCGAGTAGCTTGCAGGCCTGCATGTTGTAATGTTTGAGTTGCTGGTGCTGGTCAATCACCAAGACGCCGTTAGGCATTTCCTGTGTAATGAGCGCGTTGGTCCGCGCTAGGTATTCAATATCCTGCCCGCGTTGGGTGGCCAGATTTTCGCTGCTTTGCATGCGCGCCATCAGCGTTTGTGCCAGCCACGCCGTGGCAAAGCAGCTCAACGAGAGCAAGACCGCATTGCTGTAATCATTGAGCGGCAAGTTGCGGTGGACGACCTGAAACGTGTTTTCCATCAAAATGCCTATGGTGGCAATCGCGGCATAAAACATAGCAAAGCGGCCATCGCTAATCAGGCCAGCAAAAATAATATTGATGATGAGTAATAAGCCGATTCCGCTTTGTGTCCCTGGCAGCAGATGCATCATGCCGACCAGAAAAATAATATCCAGACTGGTCTGTAGTTTGAGGGTCAGGCCGCGCTTGGATTGCAGTGACTCAAAACTGACACTGACGGCAATCGCATACAGAAAAAAGATCAGCAGCATCCAGAATGAGAGTGAAGGCTCAGACGGCGCATTTTTGAAATAAGGCCAGAGCTGGCTGCCAAACAGCATGCCGGAAGCCCCTAGCCTAAACAGCGTGTAAAGCCGCAGGTGCTGGAGATCAGGCGTTTTTTCGGAGGTGGCTAGCGTCATTGTGCGCGGGGGCAGACGTAAGCTCTGCATGGGGTTATGCGGCTGAAGAAGGGCATGTGGGTCATTGTTTTTCTGGTTGTCATAGGGCTAGGCCATACGTTCTCTGCGCTCAGCCTTATTCTATCAGTATTTAAATTTAAAACTGATATACTCGCAGGCCACAGGGAGATAAAACAGTGCATATTTCTTTGATAACATCTGTTGACTGACAGCAATGTTGCAAAAAAGCACGTCGGTCAGCCACTGTGGCTGACCATCTCGGGAAGAGGACAAGCAGTGGCGAGTGCGCAGGAAATTTCAGATTTTTTAAGGCAGGTCGAGAA
>CAYTIV010000023.1:0-18093 GCA_964437895.1 uncultured Methylotenera sp. | reverse complement strand
AACTCGTTTACGCAGTTTGTGCCAGGGCATGTGCATCTGAAAGACATGGGCCAACTGGTCGCGCGTGAGATTGAGAAGGCCGGTGGCGTTGCCAAGGAGTTCAATACCATTGCCGTGGATGACGGCATCGCCATGGGGCATGGCGGCATGCTTTACAGTCTGCCCAGTCGTGACCTGATTGCCGATAGCGTGGAGTACATGGTGAATGCGCACTGTGCCGATGCGCTGGTGTGTATTTCCAACTGCGACAAAATCACCCCCGGCATGTTGATGGCTGCACTGCGTTTGAATATCCCGGTCGTGTTTGTCTCCGGCGGCCCTATGGAGGCCGGCAAAGTCAACTGGCAAGGCGAGGTGCGCAAGCTGGATCTGGTCGATGCGATGGTGGAGGCTGCTGACAGCCATGTGAGCGATGAAGAGGTGGCTGAAGTCGAGCGCTCAGCTTGTCCTACTTGCGGGTCTTGTTCTGGCATGTTTACGGCCAACTCCATGAACTGTCTGACTGAGGCATTAGGCTTGAGCTTGCCTGGTAACGGCTCTACATTGGCGACCCATGCGGCGCGCAAACAGTTGTTCTTGCAGGCTGGCCGCCTGATTGTTGAGTTGGCCAAGCGGCATTATGAGCAGGATGATTATACTGTGTTGCCACGTAATATCGCCACCATGCAGGCGTTTGAAAACGCCATGAGTCTGGATGTCGCCATGGGCGGCTCGACCAATACGGTGTTGCATTTGCTGGCCGCTGCGCATGAGGCGGGCGTAGATTTCACCATGAAGGACATCGACCGCATCTCCCGTCAGGTGCCTTGCGTATCAAAGGTGGCGCCCGCGACCAGCAAATATCATATGGAAGACGTGCACCGTGCAGGTGGTGTCATGGGCATTCTGTCCGAACTGAACCGCGCAGGGGTGATTCATACCCATGTGCCTACCGTGCATTCGGCGACCATGGGCGATGCCTTGGCCAAGTGGGATATCGTCACTACGCAGGATGAAGAGGTTAAGAAATTCTACCGTGCAGCGCCTGGCGGCATTGCGACCACCATTGCTTTCAGTCAGAGCATGCTGTGGCCTGATCTTGATGATGATCGTGTCAACGGTTGTATTCGTGACAAGGCACACGCGTATTCTCAGGATGGCGGTTTGGCGGTACTTTACGGCAACATTGCCATGGACGGCTGTATCGTGAAAACGGCAGGGGTCGATGACAGTATTCTCAAGTTTAACGGCCGTGCGCGCGTGTTCGAGAGTCAGGATGCGGCCGTAGAGGCGATTCTGGCAGACAAGATTGTCGCTGGCGACGTGGTCGTCATTCGCTATGAAGGCCCGCGTGGTGGCCCAGGCATGCAGGAGATGCTGTACCCGACCTCATACCTGAAATCCAAAGGACTGGGCAAAGCCTGCGCATTGCTGACGGATGGTCGCTTCTCAGGCGGGACTTCTGGTTTAAGTATTGGCCATGCTTCGCCTGAGGCGGCTGAAGGCGGCGCCATCGGGCTGGTGCAGGAAGGCGATACCATCGAGATTGATATCCCCAACCGTACCATCCATCTGGCCGTGTCGGATGAAGAAATGGCACATCGCCGCGCGAATATGGAGGCCAAAGGTCATGATGCCTGGAAACCACTGAATCGTGAGCGTGCGGTCTCTGCAGCGCTGCGTGCATATGCCGCCATGAGTACCAGTGCGGCGCGTGGCGCAGTGCGTGATGTGACACAGATTGAAAGGAGAAGATAATGACGACCGAATGTAACATCCTCTCCAAAAGTATGGAAATGACTAAACGCATGACCTTGCATGCGCATGTCAGCCAGTGGCAGGACGAAAACGGCCTGCAATATCTGGAAATCGATAACCCGCTGGCCACCGGAAAAATTGCCTTGCAAGGGGCACATGTCATGCACTGGCAACCCAAGTTCCTGTCACACCCGGTGCTGTGGTTGTCGAGTAATGCCCGTTATATCAAAGGGCGCTCTATCCGCGGTGGCGTGCCGGTCTGCTGGCCATGGTTCGGTGCACATCCTACCGACAGTACCTTGTGTCCGCATGGTTTTGCACGTGTGATTCCTTGGCGTGTTATGGATATTGATGCCACCCCTACCGGGGCTACCCGCATCATCCTCGAGATGCAACAAACGCCGGAAGCACAGCGTCAGTTGTCTTATCCTTACGAGTTGACGATGACCATTACGATTGGCCGCAGATTGCGTATTGATCTGGCCACGACCAATTTGGCAGAGCATCCGTTTGTGATCAGTGAGGCCTTCCACACATACTTTAATGTCAGTGATCTGTCCAATATCCAGATCACGGGGATGCAGGATCTGGTGTATCTGGATAAACTACTCAAGTACGAGCGTAACGTTGAACACAATGCGCTGTCATTTGATGGCAAAGAGTACGACCGTGTTTACGTGCATCACAGTTCTGACTGCGCCATCCATGATAGCGGTTACAACCGTATCATTCATGTCTCCAAATCCGGCAGTGATACCACCGTGGTCTGGAATCCGGGCGGTGACAAGGCCGGCGCGATGGGCGATATGGGCGTGGGTGACGAATGGCGTAAAACCATTTGCGTTGAAACAACCAATGCGCTGGACAATATGGTGGTCATCAATCCTGGCCGTAAACATATCCTGAGTGCCGAGTATTCCATCGAGACGCTGTAACACTGCTGTGACACATGTCAACCGTCGTGTTGCTTGTGCGTTTTAGGCCTGTGGGCAAAACGCCAAACCTGTTCAAATTATGTGAAGGCGTGTCAAATTTCGCGCTTGTACCCTTGTGCAATTTGATTGGTGAGGTAATATGCCACATGCATGAGAATTGCATTTTGGGGTTCCGTTTTATTTAAGGATAGGAGATCGCATGAAAGTTTTATTTTCCGCAATCGCAGCTGCCACTTTGTTGATGGCTGGTTCAGCGAACGCAGCAGATGCAGCCGCAGCTAAAGCTCTGGCTCAAAAAAGCGGCTGTTTGGCTTGCCACAGCGTTGACGCCAAAGTTTTGGGCCCAGCATACAAAGACGTTGCTGCTAAATACAAAGGTGACAAAGGCGCTGAAGCTAAGTTGATCGCTAAAGTGAAAGCCGGTGGTAGTGGTGTTTGGGGCAATATCCCAATGCCAGCTAACAGCCCACAAGTGAAAGACGAAGACATCAAAACCATCGTTGAATGGATTTTGGCTCTGTAATTTCAGCGACGCTGTAAAAAAGCCGACCAGTGGTCGGCTTTTTTTATGGGGCAAGCGAACGCGCTATGCCCGCAACTTGCTGTGTCTGAGTGAGTAGGTGAAATAAAACACAACGCCGACAATGGCCCACAGCCCAAAGCGGTGCCAGGTCGAGGCCGGTAAAAACGACATCAGTGCCGCACAAGTGATGACACCACCCAGCGGGATCAGCGGATTGAATGGGTTTTTGAACGGGCGGGGCAGGTCAGGATGTGTCTGTCGTAGGCGAATCACGCCGACACACACCATGATGAAGCTGGCCAGCGTCCCAATATTGACGGTTTCTGCCAGCTCTCCCAAGGGAATAAAGCCAGCCACGATAGAGACCACAGTGCCGCACATCAGAATGATTTTGCTGGGGGTTTGGCGGTCAGGATTGACCACGGAAAATACTGGTGAAATCAGGCCATCGCGGCTCATGGCAAACAGAATGCGCGTCAGCCCATACAGTAACACCAGCAACACGGTAATCAGGCCTGCCAACACGCCGGTGGCCACCAGCGTCGATGACCAAGTGTATCCCAGTTTGGTGAGGGCATAGGCCACGGGAGATGAGGTGTTGAGTTCGGTGTAGGGAATGACGCCGGTGAGGGTGCCCGAGACGATGATGTAAATAATGGTGCAGAATGCCAGCGATGCAATCAGGCCAATCGGCAGGTCTCTTTGTGGTTGCTCGCACTCCTCGGCTGCCGTGGAGACGGCATCAAACCCAAAGTAAGCAAAAAATACCAGTGAAGCGCCCGCCAGCACGCCAATATTCTTGCCATTATCCAGGGTTTCGAACCAGCCAAAAGGCATGAAAGGCAACCAGTTTTCGGTGTGGATGTGCGCAACAGATAGCACCAGGAAAATGGCAATGGTCGACAGCTTGATAATGACCATGATGTTGTTGGCGCGGGCACTTTCCTTGACCCCCACCATTAGCAGCAGTGTCAGTACCCAGATGATGGCAAACGCAGGCAGGTTGATGGTACCGCCAAGCACGGGCGCTTTGGTCAGCTGTTCGGGTAAATGCCAGCCCAGATTGCTGAGCGTATTGATAAAGTAACCTGACCAGCCGTTGGCCACCGCGGCAGCCCCCACCCCGTATTCCAGCAATAACATCCAGCCCATCATCCAGGCTGCAAACTCGCCAAACGCGACATAGCTGTAGCCATACGCGCTGCCGGAGCCGCCTATGGATGCCGACAGTTCAGCATAAGAAAGTGCGGCAAAGCCCGCGGCAATGGCGGCAATGACAAACGAAAGCACGACTGCCGGGCCGGACTGGGTGGCGGCAGCAATGCCGGTCAGTACGAAAATGCCGGTGCCGATGGCACCGCCTATGCCCAGTAGCGCCAGATCAAACGCGGTCAAACACTTTTTAAGACCGGTGTGCGCATGTGGCTGTATGGTTTTTTTGCGCAATAATTGCTTCAACATTACTGAATTCTCCCCTTGTGTGACTAGGGTAAAGCAATCGTCATACCAGCGTCAATGCTGGGGGCGCATTAGCTGGCGTAATGTTGTTGCAGTGTGGCAATCATGTAGCTGTGATCCAGTACGCCCGCACTTTCGCGGATGCTGTGCATGGCCCACATCGGGTTGCCTACATCCACCGTTGCCATGCCCAGCTGGGCGGCCATGATGGGGCCTATAGTGCTGCCACACCCCAAATCGGTGCGATGCGCATATTGCTGGTAGGGCACGTTTGCGCGCTGGCACAGTGTGATAAAGCGTGCCGCTGTCGTGGCGTTGGTGCTGTAACGCTGGTTGGCATTGGTTTTAATCACCGGCCCCTGGTTGATGTGTACGTGGTGGCAGGGCTCATAACTGCCGACGTGATTGGGGTGAAACGCATGCGCCATATCCGCGCTGATAAAGAAGCTGTTGGCAAAGCTGCGCAACTTGTCTTCGTGGCTCAGTTGGGTGCTATGGCAAATGCGTTCAATCACATCCAGCAAAAAGCTGCCGCCGGCGCCGGTGGCACTCTCTGAGCCGACTTCTTCATGATCGAACAGCGCACAGATCGTGGTTGCCTGTGGTTTTTCTGTGGCGGTTAGGGCCAGCAGGGCAGCATGGCAGGAGGCCAGATTATCCAGCTGGCTGTTGGCCAGAAATTCCTGATCCACGCCCCAGAAGCTGCCGCGTTGCGTGTCATACAGGGCGAGGTCCCAGCTCACAATGGCTTGCGGCTGTACGGCCAGTTTGCCAGCCAGGGTGTCGTTGAGCAGTTGTTTAGCGGCCTCGGTATTGGCCGCATGGCCAAAAATCAGAGGCAAGCCCGTCTGTTTGTTGAGTTGCAGGCCTTTTTCATTGACCTCGCGATTCATGTGTATGGCCAGATTGGGCAGGCGGGCGATGGGCTGGTTCAGTTGCACCAGGCGTGTTTGCAGGCCTTCTGCAGTTTGTACGACCACGCGGCCGGCCAGACTCAGATCGCGGTCGGTGAAAGTGGCCAGAATCGGGCCGCCATAGACTTCTACACCCAGCTGTGCCAAGCCTTCGCTATGATGGGCTGCCAAGGGTTTGAGGCGCAGGCCTGGGGAGTCGGTATGGGCGCCCACAATGCGAAAGCCAGACTCAGCTACCGCTTGCTGCCCCAGCACAAATGCAATCACCGAGCCGCCGTCGCGGACGACAAAATACTTACCGCCAGCCTTGAATTGCCAGGGCTCGTTTTCGCGCATATTTTTAAAGCCGTGCGCCTTTAATGCGCCGGCAACTGTTTCTACGGCATGCCAGGGGCTGGGGCTGTGATCAATAAAATCCAGCAGGGCTTGCGCATGTTGTCTGGCTTCTATTGAAATCTGCATGTTAAACCCAGTCTTTCTCGATCAAAAAATCCGTATACAGTTTGGCTTCGGCACTGTTTGCCTCAGGTTTCCAGTCATAGCGCCATTTGACGATAGGCGGCATGGAGAGCAGGATCGATTCTGTGCGGCCATTAGACTGCAGGCCAAATATCGTGCCGCGGTCAAAAATGAGGTTGAACTCGACATAACGTCCACGCCGGTAGGCCTGAAAATCACGCTCACGTTCGCCATACGCCATGTCTTTGCGTCGCTGCACGATAGGCAGGTAAGCATTGATGAACGCATCCCCCACCGCACGTTGCAAGGCAAAGCTCTTTTCAAAGCCGAGCGCGCTAAAGTCGTCAAAAAAGACACCACCAATGCCGCGCGGTTCTTTGCGGTGCTTGAGGTAGAAGTAGTCGTCGCATTCTTTTTTAAATGTGGGGTAGAAGTCTGCCCCAAACGGCGCCAGCGCCTCTTTGTTCACGCGGTGAAAATGAACGCAGTCCTCTTCGTTGCCGTAGTACGGCGTCAGATCCATGCCGCCGCCAAACCACCAGATATCCTGCTCATCGGCATGCTGGGCTTTGGCCACAAAAAAGCGCACATTCATATGCACGGTGGGCACATAGGGATTGCGTGGGTGAAACACCAGTGACACACCCATGGCCTCCCACGGGCGTCCCGCGGCCTCCGGGTGGGCTACGCTGGCCGCCGGGGGTAGTTTATTGCCCAATACATGCGAGAAGCCGACCCCAGCCCGTTCGAACACGTTGCCTTCTTCGAGCAGGCAGGAGTTACCGCCACCGCCTTCGGGGCGTTGCCAGCTATCCTGCAGAAAGTTTTTGCCATCGACCAGTTCAATCGCTTCTACGATGCGCGCCTGCAGGCCTTGCAGGTAGTCAAATACGGCTTGAGGTTGGATGTGCTCTGTCATAAGGCTTAGTTCTTGATGGCGCGGTAGCCAATGTCTTTACGGTATTGCGCACCTTCAAACTGAATCTGTTCCAGTGTCTTGTAGGCTTGTTGCTGGGCGAATTTAACGGTTTCGCCCAGTGCGGTCACGCACAGTACTCGGCCACCGCTGGTCACGACCTTGCCGTCACGCAGCGTGGTGCCGGCATGAAACACGTGGCCGTCTTGCACCTCTTTTGGCAGTCCGCTGATTTCATCGCCTAGCTTGGGCGTATCAGGATAGTTGGCGCTGGCCATGACCACCCCTAGCGCAAAGCGTCTGTCCCACTCGGCCTGGGCTTGATCCAGTGTGCCGTTCACGGCATGCTCTGCCAGTCCGACCAAGTCAGACTTCAGGCGCATCATGATGGGTTGTGTCTCTGGGTCGCCCATGCGGCAGTTAAACTCCAGTGTTTTGACTTCACCGCTGGGGCTGATCATCAGGCCGGCATACAGAAAACCGGTATAGGGGATGCCATCTTTAGCCATGCCCTCGACGGTTGGGATGATGATTTCACGCATCGCTTTGGCGTGAATGTCCGGGGTGACCACTGGCGCTGGCGAGTACGCACCCATGCCACCAGTATTCGGTCCCTGGTCTGCATCCAGCAGGCGTTTGTGATCTTGGCTAGTGGCCAGCGGTAAAATGTTTTTGCCATCCACCATGACCATGAAGCTCGCTTCTTCACCTTCAAGGAACTCTTCGATCACGACGCGTGCACCCGCATCGCCTAACTTGTTGTCAGACAGCATGGCATCTACCGCGGTATGGGCTTCTTGCAGTGACATGGCCACCACCACCCCTTTACCTGCAGCCAAGCCATCTGCCTTGATGACGATAGGGGCGCCATTGGCATCGATATAGGCATGCGCCTGGGTGGCGTCGCTGAAGGTTTGGTATTTGGCGGTCGGCATGTTGTGGCGGAACATAAAGGCTTTGGCAAAGTCCTTGGAGCTTTCCAACTGTGCCGCCGCTTTGGTTGGGCCAAAAATCTTGAGCTCGGCTGCACGGAAGGCATCCACCACGCCTTGTGACAAAGGCGCTTCAGGGCCGACGATGGTCAGCGCGATCTGTTCGTCTTCGGCGAATTTCACCAGCTCGTCAATCTTGGTAATGGGCACATTCACCATGTCGGGGTCGGTGGCCGTGCCTGCATTGCCGGGTGCGACATAGACGCGGCTCACTGCTTTGTTTTGGGCGACCTTCCAGGCCAGTGCGTGCTCGCGACCACCAGAGCCAATCACTAAAATTTTCATATGTTTCACATGCCTAAAGTTAAAGCCACGGCGGGCACCGCCGGGGCGTAGACACTATGCGGTGGGGATATTGCCCGCTGCATCGTGCGCACGCCTCTGTGGTTTCCGTGGCAAATGAATTAATGTCTAAAGTGACGAATGCCTGTCACCACCATCGCCAGGCCGCGCTCGTCTGCCGCGGCGATCACTTCTTCGTCGCGCATGCTGCCACCCGGGTGAATCACGCAGCTGGCGCCAGCATCCGCCAATACATCCACCCCGTCACGGAACGGGAAGAAGGCATCGGAAGCCACGACTGAACCCTGCAGGCTCAAGCCTGCATTCTGGGCCTTGATGGCGGCAATTTTGGTGCTGTCAACGCGGCTCATTTGACCAGCGCCTACGCCGAGGGTCATGCCAGCACCACAGAATACGATGGCGTTAGATTTAACGTATTTGGCGACGTTCCAGGCAAACAGCAGGTCTTGCATTTGTTGCGGTGTGGGTTGCAGCTTGGTCACGATTTTGAGGTCGGCCAGTTGCATTTCGTGGTTGTCTGCAGACTGCAGCAGAATGCCGGAGCCGACGCGTTTGGAATCTACGGCATTGCGGCCTTGCGCCCAAGCCGTGTCGCCGCCTTGTGGCAGTACGATTTTCAGCACGCGCACATTGGCTTTGGCGGTAAAAATCGCCAGTGCTTCAGGCGTAAAGTCTGGTGCAATCAGTACTTCGACAAATTGTTTTGAAACGGCTTCAGCGGCTGCACCGTCCAGTGTGCAGTTAAAGGCAATGATGCCGCCAAATGCTGATGTCGGGTCTGTTTTAAAGGCTTTGCTATAGGCTTCCAATGCATGCGCGCCCAAAGCTACGCCGCAAGGGTTGGCGTGTTTGACGATGACGCAGGCTGGGCCGGTGAAGGATTTTACGGCTTCCCAAGCGGCATCAGCATCGGCGATGTTGTTGTAGCTCAGCTCTTTGCCTTGCAATTGCTGTGCCGTGGCCAGGCTGCCAGGTGCCGGATAAAGGTCGCGGTAAAACGCGGCCTGCTGGTGACTGTTTTCGCCATAGCGCAGATCCTGCACTTTAACGAAGCTACTGTTCATCTGGCCTGGGAACTGACTCAGCACGGGTTTGCCTGCCGTTTCAGTTTCATTGAAATCGATGGCGGACAGGTAGTTGCTAATGGCTGCATCGTATTGCGCAATGCGGTTAAACGCGGCCACAGACAGTTTGAAGCGCGTAGCTTTGGAAACTGCGCCTTGGTTGGCTTTTAATTCGGCAACCACTTCTGCGTATTGGGCGGCATCGGTCAGTACGGCGACGTCGTTCCAGTTTTTAGCGGCGGAGCGCACCATGGCCGGACCGCCAATGTCGATATTCTCGATGGCGTCTTCCAGTGTGCAGTCTGCTTTGGCAACGGTGGCTTCGAATGGGTAGAGATTCACTGCCAGCAAGTCGATGTTTTCGATGCCATAGGCTTGCATGGCGGCCACGTGCTCAGGCAAGTCGCGGCGGCCCAGCAGGCCTCCGTGCACTTTGGGATGTAGCGTTTTAACGCGACCATCCAGCATTTCCGGAAACCCGGTAAAGTCACTGACTTCTTTCACAGGAAGGTTGTGATCTCTGAACAGTTTGGCGGTGCCGCCAGTCGAGAGGATTTCTACACCCAGTTGGTGCAGGGATTGTGCCAGTTCTAGCACCCCGGTTTTATCGGAAACACTGATAAGCGCGCGTTTGATCGTCATAATGAATTTGAATGGAGTTGCGTGATAAAAATGAAAAGGTCTGATGATGGTAGTCACCAGACCCGGTAAAGGTTATTCCAGGCCGTACGCGGCCATTTTCTTTCTCAGGGTGTTGCGGTTAATGCCCAGCATCTCGGCGGCTTTGCTTTGGTTGCCACCGACCTTGTTGAGTACATATTCCAGCATGGGTTTTTCCACGCAGCCTAACACCATGTCATAAATGGCATGTGGCGGTTGCCCGTCTAGGTGCGTGAAATAGTCATCCAGAGACTCGCGCACGGCGAGACTGAGTTTGGTGTCCGTTTGCATTATGCTGCCAGCTCCTCATCGCCTGCTTCGGTCTCTTCGGCATAGACCAGGCGGTCGTTCTTGGCACGCAGTTCGGCAAAAAAGTCGTTAATGGCCTGCAATTGCAGGTCTATGGTTTGCAGGGTGTTCATGTTGTGGCGGAACGCCGCAGAGCCAGACAGGCCTTTGGTGTACCACGAGATGTGTTTGCGCGCGACACGCATGCCAGTGAGGTCGCCATAAAAGGCGTACAAATCGTGCAGGTGTTCCAGCATGACCTGGTGGATTTCGTCTACCGTCGGCGGCAGCATGTGTTCACCCGTGTTCAAAAAGTGCTCCGTCTCACGGAAAATCCATGGGCGGCCCTGTGCTGCGCGGCCTATCATCACGGCGTCGGCCTGGGTGTAGTCGAGCACAAACTTGGCTTTTTCGGGGGTGGTAATGTCGCCGTTGGCGATCAGCGGGATGCGGATGGCCTGTTTCACTGCGGCGATGGTGTCGTATTCTGCATCGCCATGATAAAGGTCATTGCGGGTGCGGCCATGGATGGTCAGGGCCTGTACGCCAATATCTTCAGCCATTTTGGCGATCTCGATGGCGTTTTTGTTCTGTCTGTCCCAGCCGGTGCGAATCTTGAGCGTGACCGGCACATCCACGGCATTGACCACGGCGCGCAGGATTTGTGCGACCAGCGGTTCGTCACGTAACAGCGCCGAGCCAGCCATGACGTTACAGATTTTTTTGGCTGGACAGCCCATGTTGATATCGATGATTTGTGCGCCATTGTCCACATTGTGTTTGGCGGCTTCGGCCATCATGGCGGGTTCTGCGCCAGCAATCTGCACGGAGATCGGGCTGACTTCGCCTTCATGATTGGCGCGACGTTTGGTTTTTTCACTGCCATACAGCAAAGAGTTGGAGGTCACCATCTCGGACACGGCCAGACCTGCGCCCATTTTTTTGCATAACATGCGAAAAGGGCGGTCGGTCACACCGGCCATGGGCGCGACAACCAGATTGTTCTTTAATTGATGTGGTCCGATTTGCATGAATGGCTGCTTGGATAAGTCAGTGAAAAGACTGACTATTTTAACTGCAAATCGCGGATCAGGGAATCCGTAGTGTAGGTTTTTGCTTATTTTTTACGCAGTTTGATATGTGTGTCTATCAGTTGCATGGCGCGGTCACGGAACAGGGTGCCTTCGGTGTCTTTGACCCACATGTGCAGTAAGCCGGAAAAGAACAGATGCGTATCCATGGCCAGTTCGGCCGCCGTGACTTGGGTGCCTACCTGCCCGATTTCTTGGGCTTTGGCATAGGCCTGTTCCATTTTGTGCACGAGTCCGCTACAGTTACTTAAAATTGATTGCAATACATCGGCAAACTCATCGACATATTCGCATTTGGTCATCATGACCTCATACGTGGCGCGGGTCGTGGGGTCGTTATCCAGAATCTGTATGGTGCTTTCGAGGTGTTTGCGGATGCGGCCCAGCGGGTCTATGCTGGCATCGTCGCTGTTTCCAAGCAGGGTGTCATCCATGCGGTCTATCAGCGGCAGGTAGACTTCTTCGCGCATGGCATGAAACAGCTCGGCCTTGTTCTGAAAATGCCAGTACACGGCTCCGCGCGTCACGCTGGCCTGGGAGGCGATTTGCTCCAGGCTGGTACGGCTCACGCCTTTTTGCAAAAACATGTCGCGGGCGGCACTGATAATGCGTTGGCGGGTGATGGCCGCATCTTCTTTGGTTTTACGTACCATGAGTCTATCGCGCTCTTAAGTTAATTAAGGTTCATTAAAGTTTCTCGAATGCCGGGTATTTTACCAGTTGTAAGGGGTTCCCGCGCGGTAGCGAGTACATGCAGATTTTTTGCAAAACCCATTTACATACATTCGTGTTTGTATATAATATACATTCAAGATTGTATGTAATCAAGTCTATTTTAAATTTTTTAGAGGATAACATGTTGATTTCACAGACTATCCAGCCTCGTCGCACCTTGCTTGTCCTTGCTCTGGGTGTGGTTTTGAGTGCTTGCGGAAAATCATCTGAGCCCGCATCACCCGCGGCTGCAGCCATGCAAGCCATGCCTGTAGCCACACAAACGGTGGCTGTGGAAACAGTGCCGGTGCAAACCGAAGTGGTGGCGCAAACCGAAGGTGCCAAGCAGATTGAGGTGCGTCCACGTGTGGGCGGCATTATCCTCAAACGTCTGTATCAGGAAGGCGAATCCGTGAAAGCGGGTCAGGACATGTTTCTGATTGACCCCGTGCCATTCCAGTTGCAAGTCGAGCAGGCGAAAGCCCTGATTGCACAGCAAAAGGCCCGCATCGAGCAAACCGCGCGTGAGGCGCAACGCTTGAAAGGCTTGCTGGACACACGCTCTATCAGCCAGCGTGAATATGATAATGCGGCATCCGATAACACGGTGGCCGCAGCCACCTTGTTGCAATACCAGGCCCAGTTGCGTGAGGCAGAGTTGAATCTGTCTTATACGCATGTCAAGGCGCCTGAGAGCGGGATTGCTGGCCGTTTTGTGCTGTCTGAGGGCGCGTTGGTCAATGCCAATACCAGTTTGTTGAGCACCATCGTGCAAGTGTCGCCGATCTGGGTGCGCTTTAGTCTCTCTGAGTCTGATCTGTTGAGTCTGGGCGGGCATCTGCGTCCAGGACGCGTACAGGATGTCCGATTGATTCTGGCTGATGGCAAGGAATATGCGCAGTCAGGCAAGATCAACTTTTCGGCCAGCCAGATTGATCCTGCGTTGGGTACCCAGCAACTGCGTGCCGAGTTTCAAAACCCCGACAACACACTGCTGCCTGGACAGTTTGTGCGCGTCAGGTTGACCACCGGCAAGCGCGATGGCGTTTATCTGATTCCACAAACCGCCGTGTTGACTGGTCAGCAGGGTAAGTTTGTGTTTGTGGCAGAAAAAGACAAGAGCGGCCAAGTGATTGCGGCAGTGCGGCCGATTGTCGCTGGCGGCTGGTTTGATCAGCGCTGGGTGGTGCTGGAGGGCCTGAAAACGGGCGACCAGGTGATCATCGATAACCTAATCAAGGTCCGTCCAGGTGCGCCTGTGGCGCCCCATGCCCCCGATGCGCCGCCTGCGGCCCCCGCGCCAGCAGACAAGCCTAAAGCTTAAGGCGGTGCGTGCGTGATGTGATCACGCGCTTGCTGCTCGTTATTCTGTGATTAAGGGCCTGCCTCCGTTCAGGCCCGCCTCAGGGAAAATACTATGACCCGATTTTTTATCACCCGGCCGATTTTTGCCAGTGTGCTGTCCATCATTATTGTGTTGGCAGGCCTGGCCGCGGCGTTCAAATTGCCTATTGCCCAGTATCCGCAGATTGCACCGCCCACGGTGTTGATCACGGCCAGCTATCCTGGCGCCAGTGCTGAAACCCTGTCCAAGACCGTGGCGGCGCCGATTGAAGAGCAGTTGAGTGGCGTGGAAAACTTGCTCTACTTTAACTCCAGCTCCGACAGTAGCGGCACCCTGACGATTACCGCGACCTTTGATATCGGCACCAATGTCGATCAGGCTACCTTTAACGTCAGTAACCGCGTGAACATTGCATTGCCACGTTTGCCAGAAGATGTACGGCGTACTGGGGTGGTGGTGCAAAAGCGCTCCAACGACATCCTGCTGGTGGTGATGCTGATTTCCAAGAAAAAGGAACATGACCGTCTGTTCCTGAGTAACTACGCCACATTGAATGTGCTGGATGAATTCAAGCGCATCAAAGGCGTGGGCGATGTGACCATTTTTGGTGGCCAAGATTACTCCATGCGCGTTTGGTTGCGTCCGGATCGTATGGCGCAACTGGGCGTATCCACCAGTGACATTTCTGCCGCCATCGGTGCGCAAAACGCGCAATACGCCGCCGGTAAAATTGGCGCCGAACCCGCACCTGCTAGCCAGCAGTTGGCGTTTACTGTCACTGCCAAAGGCCGCCTGATTGAGCCAGAACAGTTCGGTAACATCATTATCCGCGCCCAAGGGCCTAACGGCGTGTTACGCCTCAAGGATGTGGCACGGATCGAACTCGGCGCGCAAAACTATAACGTGGCTTCTGCGCTGAATGGTCAGCCTGGTGTGGCCTTGCCTATCTTTTTGCAGAGCGGGGCCAATGCCCTGGAGACTGCGCAGGCTATCAAGGCCAAAGTGGAGGAGTTGAAAACCAAGTTCCCTGAAGGCATGGATTACAACATTCCTTACGATACCAGTGACTTTGTGAAAGCCACCATCAAAGAGGTGTTCCATACCTTTGGTGAGGCGCTGATTCTGGTGGTGCTGGTGGTGTTCCTGTTCTTGCAGAGCTGGCGCGCGACGTTGATTCCTATGATTGCAGTGCCGATTTCGATTATCGGTACTTTTGCCGGGCTGTATCTGTTTGGGTTCTCCATCAACCTGTTGACGCTGTTCGCCATGATTCTGGCGATTGGTATCGTGGTCGATGATGCGATCGTGGTACTGGAAAACACTGAGCGGCTGATGAAAGAGGAAGGGCTGAATCCGCTGCATGCGGCCATTAAGTCCATCGCTCAGGTGCAGGCTGCCGTGGTGGCTATTGTGCTGGTGCTGTGTGCGGTATTTGTGCCGGTGGCTTTCCAAGGCGGTATCGCCGGTGAGCTGTATCGCCAGTTTGCCGTGACAGTGGCCATCGCCGTGGTAATTTCTGG
Organism: uncultured Methylotenera sp.; assembly: GCA_964437895.1. Classification (GTDB taxonomy): domain Bacteria; phylum Pseudomonadota; class Gammaproteobacteria; order Burkholderiales; family Methylophilaceae; genus Methylophilus. The sequence goes on along the minus strand of CAYTIV010000023.1, from coordinate 3,174 downwards.
GGTGGTGGCGCTGACGCTCACCCCTGCGCTGTGCGCCATGATTCTGAAAAACAGCCATCATGAAAATGCATTTTTCAGAACCTTCAACCGCGGTTTTAGCAAGCTGACCCGGTTTTATACCGGCACGGTCAATCTCACCCTGCACCACAAGATTATTGGGGCGGTGGTGTTTGGCGCCATGCTGGTGGTGATGATTTTCCTGTTCCGTACCGTGCCTGGGGGCTTTGTGCCACCAGAAGATCAGGGCTATGTCATCACCATTGTAGTGATGCCAGATGGCGCGACGCTGAAGCGGACGGCACAGACCACGGAGAATATCCGTGCGGCGATTGCCAAAGATCCAGCCACCGCGCATGAGTTTGCTGTGAACGGTTTTGAACTGCTGACCGGTGCGAACAAGACCAACGCCGGGACCATGTTTGTGCGTATGAAGGATTGGGACAAGCGGACCACCAATGCCGACCAAATGGTAGGTAAGCTGATTGGCGTCGGCATGAGCCAGCCGGATGGCATGGGCTTTGCCGTGAACCCGCCTGCGATTCGCGGCTTGGGTTCTGCGGGTGGTTTTGAGGTGTATGTGCAGAGTCAGGGCGATACCGACCCTATCAAGCTGGCACAAGTGATGAATAACTTCATGGACACTATGCGGGCCAACCCGCAGCTGACCGGGATTAACAGCTTTTTCCGTCCGACTGTGCCGCAGTTGTTTATTGAGGTGGACGAAGCCAAGGCCTTGTCACAGAACGTGAAAATTGCGGATATCTACGCCACGCTGCAAAGCACCATGGGTTCGCTCTATGTGAACGACTTTAACCGCAATGGCCGTACCTACCGGGTACAGTTGCAGGCAGAGGCCGAGTACCGCATGAAGCCAGAAGATCTAGGCAAGGTCTATGTGCGTAGTCAGCCTACGGAGGAGAGCCCGAATGGCAATATGATTCCGATGTCTGCGCTGGCCAAAGTCAGCAATATCGTCGGTCCAGAGCAGTTGGAGCGTTATAACGGTTTGCTGTCTGCCAAAGTGTTCGGCAGTGGTGCGCCTGGCGTCAGCTCTGGCGATGCCATCAAACTGGTAGAAAAGATCGCCAAAGAAAATCTGCCAGATGGCTATCAGATTGCTTGGACTGGTCAGGCCTACCAAGAAAAACGCACAGGTTCAGCCGCACTGGTGGCCTTTGCCTTTGCCACGGTGATGGTGTTCCTGATTCTGGCGGCACAGTTTGAAACCTGGTCGTTACCGCTGGCGGTGATTATGGCGATTCCATTTGCCATGACCGGCGCGTTGATTGCGGTACTGACACGCCATATGAACAATGACATCTACTTCCAGATTGGCTTGATTACGCTGATCGGTCTGGCGGCCAAAAACGCGATTCTGATCGTCGAGTTTGCCTCGCAGAAAATGGAAGAGGGCATGCCATTGGCTGAGGCTGCGTTGGAAGCTGCACGTCTGCGTTTCAGACCGATCGTGATGACTTCGATGGCGTTCATGCTGGGCATCATCCCGTTGGTGTTTGCGACCGGAGCCGGGGCTGCAGCACGTCAGTCCATGGGGACTGGGGTGTTCGGCGGCATGTTGTTGGCCACGTTCATCGCCACCATCTTTATCCCGTTGTTCTTTACCTGGCTGACCAATGAGAAAAAAGTGCGTCACCATGGGCATATTGTAGAAGAGGAATCGGTATGACACCGACAATGAAGGTTGCATTCAAACCCTTACAGCAGTCACTGTTGCTGGCCTTGCTCACCCTGTCGGTGACCGGCTGCCAGATGCTGGGCGATCTGTATTCACGCCCCGCACCACAGCTGCCCGCCAGTTACGGGGCCACGGCTGACGCGGCCCGTAGTGCAGAGCAGCAGCTGGCCTTGCAGCAATGGTGGACACTGTTCAATGACAACCAGCTCAACCAGCTGGTGGACACTGCGCTGAGCAAAAACACCAACGTGCAGCTGGCCGTGGCCCGTATTGAAGAGGCTGATGCCCAGGCACGTGAAATCGGTGCCAATGTGTTGCCCACGATCAGCATGACTGGCTCAGGCTTGCGTAACCGTGTGACAGAGTCTGGCGTGTTCCCGGTGTTTGGCAATAACCCGCGTAAAACCTACAAGATCGGCCTCAACGGCAGCATAGAGTTGGATATCTGGGGGAAGCTGCGCCGGGCGCATGAAGCTGCACGTGCGCAATTGTTATCGACACAATATGCCAAGGAAGCCGTCAGTTGGTCGCTGGCCAGTCTGGTAGCGAACCATTATTTGATGATTCGCAGCCTGGATGGTCAATTGCTGGTCAACCGCGAAAATCTGAACACGGCACAATCCAGCCTAGATCTGGCCAAACGGCGGGTCGAGGGCGGTGTGGCCACCGTGCTCGATGCCCATCAGGCAGAGCTGGTGGTAACCACCTTACAGTCACAGGCGCTTGAGCTGCAACGCTTGCGCGCCCTGAGCGAGCACCAGCTCGGCTTGCTGACTAATGACCTCGGCCTGAAAGTGGCCAGTGGTGATTTACGTGCGCTGCCTACCCCGCCAGTACCGCCTGCCGGATTGCCTTCGGCCCTGATGGAGGCGCGTCCGGATGTTCGTCAGGCGGAGCAGGCGATGGTGTCCGCCAACGCCAATATCGCCATTGCCAAGGCTGCGTTGTATCCCAGCATTTCGCTGACCACCACCTACGGCGGCGAGAGCATCGCGCTCAACAACCTGCTGAAAGCGCCTGCCCGCGTCTGGTCATTGGGGCTGGATATCAACCTGCCTATCTTTAATGGCGGTCGTCTCAATGCGCGTATTGATCAGGCCACCGCACAGCAGAAACAAACGCTGGCACAGTATCAAAACACCCTGCAAACGGCGTTTACTGAGGTCAGTGATGCGCTGGTGAATGCACAGCAGTATCGTGAGCAGGAGGCGCTGGCAGAATCCAAGCAAAAAACCACGGCGAATATTCTGCGTGTGGCCAAAAATCGCTATGAGGCCGGCTACACCAGCTATCTAGAGGTGCTAGATGCGCAGCGTAGCCATAACGAGGCAACGCAGGCCATGGTGCAGAGTCGCCAGAACACGCTGACAGCCGCTGTTGATCTGTTCAAAGCGCTGGGGGGTGGCTGGAAACAGGACAATGTGACTGCTGAAGCCCCTGCAAACAAATAAGCCAACGATGTGTGTGCAAGCCGGACG
>CAYTIV010000022.1:0-18403 GCA_964437895.1 uncultured Methylotenera sp. | reverse complement strand
TATATCTATAAGTCCTGATAAAGCAAAGCACGACCTGCAACTATGAGCTCACAATCCAGACCACCCTTGTCATCGCCTCCAGTCATGGCCGCTGAGACCACACCAGTCGTCCGTCCGGCCAGTGATCGCGTCACACATCTGGTGGTGGATGAGGCCTCTGAAACGCAGCGTGTAGATAACTTTCTGGCCAAAGTGCTCAAGGGTGTACCCAAAAGCCATATTTATCGGATCCTGCGCAGTGGCGAGGTGCGCGTCAACAAAAAACGCGTGGATGCGGAACACCGTTTGCAGCTCGGTGATGAGGTGAGGGTGCCGCCGATCCGGCTGGCAGAAGCGGCAGCCAAGCCTGCGGCGACGCCGACCAAAGCTAGGCTGTCCGAACATGTGATTTTTGAAGACGATGCCATGCTCGCACTGAATAAACCGGCAGGCATGGCGGTGCATGGCGGCAGTGGCATCAGTCTGGGTGTGATTGAGCAGTTACGACTGGAAAGACCGCAGGCCAAGTTTTTGGAGCTGGTTCACCGATTAGATCGCGAAACCTCAGGCGTGCTGATGATTGCCAAAAAACGTTCAGCGCTGACGGCATTACACGAGGCCATGCGTCATCACCACATGGATAAACGTTATTTGATGCTGGTACAAGGCCAATGGCAAGAGCGTAAAAAAAAGGTCAGCCTAGATCTGCAGAAGTACGTGACTGAAAGCGGTGAGCGTCGCGTGCAGGTGGTTGATGAGCCCTTGCTCAATCATGAACCAGGCGGCAGAAAATCACTCAAAGCCAGTGGCTTGGTGGCGCAGCGACATGCCGCCCGCGGCAAGTTTGAAGTGGAAACGCAGACCTCAGAAACCTGGTTCTACCTGCAAGAGGCTTTGGGCCCTGTCAGTTTTTTGCAGGCGAAACTGATTACCGGGCGTACCCATCAACTGAGAGTACAGCTTTCGCATCTGGGGTTTCCGATTCTAGGGGATGACAAGTACGGGGATTTTGCCCTGAATAAACAGTTAGCCAAACAGGGCCTGAAACGCATGTTTTTGCACTCCAGTGAAACGCGCATTGCGCATCCTCTCACGGGCGAGCCCTTGCACCTAGTGGCCCCGTTGCCAGACGAGTTGTCGCAGTTTCTGCAGCAACAGCGTCAGCGGGCCGGTGCGCCATCCGCCAAATAAATCATCGCAGGCGCGACCGCTACTGCAATGCTTAATCACAATAAGGAAGAAGTGTCTTTGAAACAGTTTGATTTAATTGTCTGGGATTGGGATGGCACGATTGCCGACTCCACCGGCCTGATTTCGCAAGCCCTGATAAACGCCGCACAACAAGCGGGGTTGCCACCATTAACGGAGGCGCGTGCCCGCAGTATTATCGGGCTGGGCCTGCGTGAGTCGATAGAGGTGCTGTTTGGGGATATTCCCGAGTTTCAGGCTCAGGCCTTGGCGACCCATTATCAGCGTAACTATTACGCCAGTGAAAATGCCATATTGCTGTTTCCAGGGATTGTGGAAACCATTGCCGCGCTGGCCAAAAAAGGCTGTAAACAGGCCGTTGCCACCGGCAAAGGGCGGCGTGGCCTCAATCAGTCGTTGCAGCAATCTGGGCTAGAGAAGTTTTTTCAGGGCACCAAAACTGTGGATGAGTGCTTTTCCAAACCGCATCCGCAAATGCTGGATGAATTAATGGATGAGCTGGTCGTGATGCCGGAGCGTACCTTGATGATTGGTGACTCGCAATATGATATGCAAATGGGCAAAAATGCCGGTGTCATCACAGCGGCTGTGAGTTATGGTTCGCAAACAGCTACACATTTGCAGCAGTTTTCACCGGATTACCAGTTTGAAGATGTGGCATCATTAAGCCGCTGGTTGCTGGAGCAGGTATGAGTCAGGCCCCGATCACGTTTAACAGTGCCGATGTAATTGAAAAAGGCGATGGCTTGCGCTTTGATATTCCAAGCCTGGGCCCGCATGCCACTGGTTTTCTAGTCCGGTTTGAGGGGGCGCCTCGGGCCTACATCAACCGCTGCGCACATGTACCGGTTGAGTTGGACTGGGAGCACGGCAAGTTTTTCAATCTGACACAAGAATGGCTAATCTGTGCCACGCATGGCGCGATGTATTCACCGCATACCGGGCGCTGTATGATGGGGCCTTGTCAGGGTAAGAGCCTGTCTGCCATTCCGGTGACGGAACAAGACGGCGTGATTACTGTCCACCTTGATCACTTATAGTACGATCCACGTTATTACTTATAGTGCGATCCACTAGCAGCATGGTACACATGGGTCGCACAGCCACGGCAACCTGCTAAATTGATAGAATGGCTAAAATTTTAGACGAAAGTTGAGTTATGCAAGAAGAACATCCGCAGACATCCGAACCTAAACAGGCCCCAGCTAGCTCAGACTGGGCGATGCGTACCATCGAGAAAATGGCGCTGTCTGGGCTGCAGGAGCAGAAAACCGCACGACGCTGGTCTATCCTGTTTAAGTCGCTGACCTTTATTTATCTGTTTTTCTTGTTGATGATGATGTTGGGCTGGGTCGGGCAGAGCAAAAACGCCTCTACCGCCCATACCGCCTTGATCGATCTCTCTGGCGTGATTGAAGCGGGTGGTCAGGTCAATGCAGATGCCGTGATCAGTAGTCTGAATGACGCCTACGACAACAAGGGCACCAAAGGCATTATTCTGCGCATTAACAGCCCTGGTGGTAGCCCGGTGCAAGCAGGCATCATCAATGACGAAATTCATCGTCAACGCAAACTACACCCAGACATTCCAGTGTATGCGGTGGTAGAGGATATCTGCGCATCTGGCGGTTATTATATTGCGGTGGCCGCAGACAAGATTTTTGTCGATAAAGCCAGCATCGTGGGTTCAATCGGTGTGCTCATGGATGGCTACGGCTTTACAGAGATTATGAAAAAAGTCGGCGTGGAGCGTCGCCTGATGACAGCTGGCGCCAATAAAGGCATGCTGGACCCATTCTCGCCGGTGAATCCTAAACAGCAAGCCTTCGCACAAACTATGCTGGATCAAATACACCAGCAATTTATCCGTGTCGTACGTGAGGGCCGTGGCAACCGCCTGAAAGAGAATGAAGAAACCTTTAGCGGCCTGTTCTGGAACGGTGAAGAAAGTATCAAACTGGGCCTGGCTGATGCTGAGGGGAGTGCGGATTATGTTGCGCGTGAGGTGATCAAACAAGCCGATATCGTCGACTTTACGTACCAAGAGACTGTCGTTGACCGTTTTGCCAAGAAACTGGGCGCCAGCATGGCGCAAGAGTTAGGGGTGAGTGCCAAACAATGGCTGCCTGCGCTGAGATAAAGGCCAGTAATGCATCATAAAAAAGGGACCTGACGGTCCCTTTTTTAATGGCTGATTGCGCTAAAGGCTTACTTCTTGGTTTTGTTCTGTTCGTTGCGTTGTTTCAATTTGGCGCGCATTTCATTCTTGCGGCGGCGCATCGTTACCAAGCCTTCGCCTTTTTTGCGTTCATCTTCCTGTTTGTCGAACGGGTTTTCACCTTGGTGATACTGCACACGTAAAGGCGTACCTACCAGTTGGAAGGCTTTGCGGAAAATGCCTTCCAGGTAGCGGGTATAGCTGGCTTTGACGCCATCGACGTGATTACCGTGCACCACCACAATCGGCGGATTGCTGCCGCCCTGGTGGGCGTAACGCAATTTAGGGCGGATGCCTTTGCTAATGGGTGGCTGATGCTGCGTGGTGGCTTCGCCCAGCACGCGTGTCAGCTGCGGGGTGGCCAGTTTAGCCATCGCCGCCTTGAAGGCCACGTCTACCGAGCCCAGTAATTCATTGAGGCCTTTTTTGCGCAGTGCTGAAATGTAGTGAAACTTGGCAAAATCGAGGAACTGCAATTTACGGTCAATTTCGCGCTTGATCCAGTCACGCTCATCCTCCTTGAGGCCATCCCATTTGTTGATCGCGACGACCAGTGCGCGACCGGCATCGACAATATAAGCCGCCACGTGCGCATCCTGTTCGGTAATGCCTTCCTGCGCATCGACAACCAGTATGGCCACGTTGGCATCTTCAATCGCCTGCATGGTCTTGATGACTGAAAACTTTTCTACGGCTTCAAACACCTTGCCACGTTTGCGTACGCCGGCAGTATCAATGATGGTGTATTGCTTGCCGTTTTTTTCCAGGGCAATTTCAATTGAGTCACGCGTGGTACCGGGTTGGTCAAAGGCAATGACGCGGTCTTCACCCAGCAGTGCGTTTACCAGGGTGGATTTGCCGACATTGGGGCGGCCAACAATGGCAATACGAGGATTATCCGGGTTGACTGGATCGCTGGCTTCGATTTCTTTTTCGCTGATGGTTTCTAGTGCCAGTTCGATCAGGTCGCGGACACCTTCACCATGCGCGGATGAAATGGACAGCGGGTCGCCCATGCCCAGTTCATGAAAGTCTGCGCTGACAATCGCTTTGCGCATGCCTTCGGTTTTGTTCACGGCCAGCAGCACTGGGCGTTGCGCTTTGCGCAGGGTTTGCGCAATAGTGAATTCCTGCGGTGTCAGACCGGCACGTGCATCCACCAAAAAGATGATGACATCGGCTTCATCAATCGCCAGCAAGGTCTGTTTGGCCATCTCTTTGAGAATGCCGGTATCCGCGGTCGGTTCGAAGCCGCCGGTATCAATGACCAGATAGGGCTGACTGGCGCCCAGTCCGCGACCGTAGTGTCGGTCACGTGTCAGACCAGGCAGGTCGGCGACCAGCGCGTCACGGGAACGCGTCAGGCGGTTAAAAAGAGTAGATTTGCCGACGTTAGGCCGGCCTACAAGCACGATGGTAGGTAACATTATTTGTATGCGACTGCGTAAAGGTGGCCGTCGCGCGATTGCGCGAAGAACTGGTTGGCATTGCTGCCAGCGATCAGAGACATGATGGGTTTAGAACCCACCTGAAGTCGGCCAACAAAGCTGCCATCATCCTGACTGAGTAAATGAATATAACCTTCGAGGTCGCCAACGGCCACCAGATTGCCCACAGGCAATGGAATCGTCAGGTTGCGATAGCCCAGATTGCCCTGGCGCCAAAATGTTTTGCCGTTGCTGGCATCAAGTGAGTAGACGGAGCCAATGGTATGGCTGAGATACACTTTGCTATTCTCTGCGGTCAGACCAACGTAACTGGAGATGTCGCGGTTCCAGACCACCTGGCCACGTTGACGGTCCACCGCAGCCACTTTGCCTTGATACGCGACAACGTAAACCAGTGGGCCATCAACATAAGGCAAGCTGGTAATATCGGCGATGCGCTCGATTTCGGTGACCCCCTTGGGTTGCGCCACGGTGGCTTCCCAGACCATTTTGCCGTTGTCAGCACGAATAGCGACCAGTTTACCGCCTGGAAAACCGGCATAGATGGCGCCACTATCCACCACAATGCCAGCTTGCGTTTTCAGTGAAAGGGAGGGCGTTGCGCGCTCGTAAGACCATTTGCGGCGGCCATCTGCTGCATCAATGCCATAGATATGGTGGTCTGTGGTACGTACAATCACGGTACCATCGTAATAACGTGGTTGTCCTTGAATCTCGCTACTGAGCACAGCGCTCCACAGTTTTTTGCCGTTCAGGTTGAGTGCGTAAAGGTGCCCCTTGCTGGTCCCTGCCAACACCAGGCCGCCACCCAAGCCTACGCCACTGCTGATAGGTTCACCCAGTTCGGTGTCCCACTGCGTTTTGCCAGTCTCAGCAGACAGCTGCATGACATGGCCTTCGGCATTCACGGCATAGACCAGATTATCGGCCAAGACTGGGGTGTAGGTGAAGCGCCCAGCCTCGCCTACATCGGCTGACCAGACAACACGTGTTTCGTATGAGGATTTGATGGGCTCCAGCTCGACAGGCGGGTTGGCCGGTTCAGCACCAAAAATCGCCTCGCTCAGATTTGTTTTCACATCATTGAAGGCTGTGCAGCCAGAGAGGCCGCCAGCCAGCAGCAGCCATGCCGCCAGTGAAGCATGTTTGATCAATGGCATCTGTGTGCGCAGGGCAGGGAGCTCAAACGTCATAACTAATTAACCCAATGTATCCAGTTTTTGTTGGGTCAGGTAAAACAGTTTGCCTTCAGGGTCCAAGCTGAGCAAGGCTTTGCTAAAAGCCTCTTTGGCTTCTTTTTCTTGTTTGTTGGCCATGTAAATGTCGCCCAGCAAGGCATTCTTGATGCCGTCAAAGCCTTTGTCATCAATGGCTGACAGCGTTTTTTTTGCATCATCTAAGGCATTGCGCTCGATTTGCAGGCCAGCAATCTCAATGGCCGCCATATGCTTGATCGCAGGCTCCTTGGCTTCAGTCAGCGCCCAGCGCAACTGTTTTTCGGCCGCTTCAGATTGTTTGGCTTCGTGCAAGGCGCGTGCAGCAAACAGGGCTGCGCGGCCAGCATAAGGGGTCATGCTGTAATCAGCCTCAATGGCGTGCGCATCTTTGCTCAGTTGCTCAGCTTTTTTACTGTCTACATCTTGTAAGGGGGTGCTGACCAGTGTTTGATAGGCGGTGGAAGCCGCAGTGGCCTTGCTGTTCATCCAAGACTGATAACCTTGCCAGCCACCATAAACAACCACGGCTGCGATCACCAAGCGGGTGACCAACGTCCCATTTTTATTCCACCAGGCTCTGAATTCGTCGAGCTGTTCCTGTTCTTCCAAATCGTATGCCATTGCAATGTTCCTGCGTGTTCTTATTGAATGAGGGTGAGATTAAGCGGTTATAGCGCGTAGCCCATGGCCGGGAATCGCGCTAAGTAACTGTTGTGTATATTTTTGCTGGGGAGCATTATAAATGGTTTCTACGCTTCCTTGCTCAATTACTTTGCCTTTTTGCATGACCATCACATCGTCTGCAATATGGCGAACTACACGCAAATCATGGGTGATAAACAAATAGCTCAAGCCCATTTCCTGTTGCAATTGTTTGAGTAAGAGCAGGATTTGCGCCTGCACCGAGACATCCAGGGCCGACACTGGTTCGTCACAGATCAGCAGTTTAGGTTGCAAAATGAGTGCGCGCGCGATGCCTATGCGTTGACGTTGTCCGCCAGAGAATTGATGCGGGTATTTGAGGGCATCCTCAGCCCGCAGGCCCACTTTTTCCAGCATCTGTATGACGCGCGCATGCTGTTCAGCGCGGGTGCCCAGGCCATGTATCACCAATCCTTCTGCGATGATCTCGCCCACCCGCATGCGCGGGTTGAGCGAGGCAAACGGATCCTGAAATACCATCTGAATATAGCGTCGGGCTGCCCGCAAGCGACTGGCATCCAGTGCCAGAAAATCCTGACCGTCAAAGAGCACTTCGCCACTGTCTAGCGTTAACAACCGCAAGATGCCGCGAGCCAGTGTTGATTTTCCGCTGCCAGATTCGCCAACGACGGCCAGTGTTTTACCACGTTGTAGTTGTAGGCTGACATCATCCAGCGCATGGATGGTGCGTGTCTGCAGTCCCAGCGTTCCGGTACGCTGGCGGTAGGTTTTACTGAGGTGGCGGGCGTCTAGCACAAGTTCAGTCATGCGGTGTTATCCCTCTTGGGGCAGCCAGTCATAAGTCATGGGCTGTAGTTTCTTGAGACCTTCCGCGTCAGGCACACAGGCCAGTAACGCCCGGGTGTAAGGATGGCTGGGGCTATTCAGTACCGTTTCTACGGGGCCAGCCTCGACGATTTCGCCGCGGAACATCACAATCACTTCGTCGGCGATATCAGCCACCACACCAAAATCGTGCGTGATAAACAGCATGGCCATGTGCATGCGGGTTTTGAGCGTATCCAGCAGGTCTAGCACCTGGGCCTGTACCGTCACATCCAGCGCGGTGGTGGGTTCATCGGCAATCAGCAGGGCGGGTTCGCAGGCAATGCTCATGGCGATCATCACGCGTTGCCGTTGACCGCCGGACAGTTCATCAGGGTAGCTGTCTGCACGTTCTGGATCTATCCCCACCTGCGTCAGTAGGCTGGCCACTTTTTGCTTGAGGGCGTGGCCTTTGAGGCCGAGATGGGTTTGCAGCGGCTCACCGATTTGAAAGCCCACCGTGAGTACCGGGTTGAGCGAGGTCATCGGCTCTTGAAAAATCATGCCAATCTGACGACCACGCATCTGTTGCATAGCTACGTCGTTGAGCTGGCTGAGATCGGTGCCCTGAAACTCGATTTTGCCCTGCATACGCAACTGCGGCGACAGCAATTGCATCACGCTGAGCGCCGTCAGACTTTTACCACTGCCAGACTCGCCCACGATACAAGTCGTTTTTCCGCGCGCGAGCGTGAACGAAACGTTATGCACCAGCTTGCGTTCCGGCGCATGCAGGGGCGTGATGCTCAGCTGTTCTAGTCGCAGGATATCCGTCATTCGATGTTATAGACCACCGTGACCACGACACGCGCCAGCTTGTCTATGGTGGATTTATCGTAAATGCCGCCATAGCTGTTGTCGCTGTCTTCACCACCCGTGGCGGGCAAGATGTAAAACGCGCCCTGGCTCGCCGATTTGATAATGCCCACCTTGACGCCATCTTGCTTCACAAATTCAGTGGCACGTGAACGCGCATTTTGTGTGGCATCGGCAATCAGCGACATCTTTACCGCCTCCAGATCCTTGACCAGAAATTCAGGTGGTTGCGACGTAATGGGGTGGTTGTCTGCGCGCAGGCGCAGAATGGCTTGATTGGCGGTGGTGATTTTATTCAGGTCAGCGGTACTGACATGGACGTTCTGATAGCCTTCGAAGCCACGTTGTACCTGGCGCGGGGTGTCGCGTACATATTCTTCTTCATAATGCGGGCCCAGCGTCGCTACATCAATCGTCCGGCTGTTGGCCGCTAGGCCTTGCTGGTCGAGAAACTGCATCAGGGTGGCCCGCTCACGGTCTAGGGCTTGCAATACCTCTGCCTGCGTAGCGGCGGTGGTACTAATATTGAGCGTCCACTGCGCACGATCGGCCTTGACCGGTTTTTCGGCCAGCCCCTTGACGGTGATGGTTTGCTGGCTGGAGACCGCATGTTTGGCTTGCACGCCCAAAATGAATGCAGCCGCGGCCATGCCGAGTGCCAGCAGCAGGCCCAGTGCAGTCATGGCATTAAAAAAGTGTTTTTGCTCAGACATCGGGCCTCCGTGGACTGATGATGTTAATGGGCCTGGATGATGGCTAATACCTGATCCAGTGAAACACGCGCTTGTTCGCCCTGGCCTTGCATCGGTTTCAGGGTCAGTTCACCGGCCGCGGCTTCGTCATCACCCAAAATGGCGGCGTAACGTGCGCCACTGCGGTCCGCTTTTTTCATTTGTGACTTAAAGCTACCACCGCCTGCATGCAACACCACGTTGAGGTCTAGGCTGCGCAATTGCTCAGCGACCGCAAATGCTTTTTGTTCGGCCAGCGTACCCACATTCACCAGATAGATATCTGGCTGCTGGCTCGCCGTCACGCCATATTCCTGCATCAGCAGAAACACGCGCTCCAAGCCTATGCCAAAACCGCAGGCCGGTGTGGCATTGCCGCCGATGCGTTCAACCAGCGTGTCATAACGACCGCCGCCGGCGATGGTGCCCTGGGCGCCCAGTTTGGTGGTGACCCACTCAAACACGGTACGGTTGTAATAATCCAGCCCACGGACCAGTCGGTGGTTAATGGTATAGGCAATGCCAGCCTCAGAAAGCAGGGCGCACAAGCGTGCAAAGTGTTGTTGAGAGGCCTCGCCTAAGCAGTCCATCAGCTTGGGAGCGGCTTCACACATTGCTTGCATGCGAGGATTTTTGGTATCCAGAATGCGCAAGGGATTGCTATGCAAACGACGTTTGGCATCCTCGTCCAGCAGGTCTGCATGCTGCTCGAAATAGCTGATCAGGGTTTGGCGGTATTGGGCACGCTCATCGGCATCGCCGATGCTGTTGAGCTGCAGTTCGACTTCTGTAATGCCTAAGGCCTGCCACAGGCGGGCCAGCAACACAATCTGCTCCGCATCCACGTCCGGGCCATCAAAGCCAAAGGCTTCGACGCCGATTTGATGAAACTGACGCTGGCGACCCTTTTGCACGTTCTCATGGCGAAACATGGGGCCCATGTACCACAGGCGTTGCGGACCGTTGTAGGTCAGGTTATGTTCTACTACGGCGCGCACGCAGCCAGCCGTGCCCTCTGGCCGCAAGGTCAGCTTGTCGCCATTGAGTTTGTCTTCCCAGGCATACATTTCTTTTTCAACGATATCGGTATGTTCACCCACGCTGCGGACAAACAGTTCGGTCGGCTCTACGACCGGCATGCGGATATTTTGATAGCCGTACTGGCTCAGCAGGCGTCTGGCCGTATCCTCGAGTTTGAACCAGAGCGGCGTAGACTCCGGAAGAATGTCGTAAAAGCCTTTAATAGATTGGAATTTTTGCGTCATGATACTAAATAGCAACGATGGGAATCACACCAGGTTTGGCAGCGCGCAGCTTGCCACCCTCGGCATAGTGGGTACGGACGTAATCGTCCACAATCTGTTGAAACTCCTGGGCGATATAATCGCCTTTCAGGGTGACGGTTTTTTCACCATCCACAAACACCGGCGCGACCGGCGTTTCGCCGGTGCCAGGCAGGCTGATGCCGATGTTGGCCAGCTTGGACTCGCCAGGGCCGTTGACGACACAGCCCATGACCGCCACGTTCAGGGTTTCCACACCGGGGTAGGTGCTGCGCCAAATGGGCATCTGCTGGCGTAACCAAGTTTGAATCTGCATGGCCAGCTCTTGGAAATAGGTGCTGGTGGTGCGGCCGCAACCCGGGCAGGCGGTCACCAAGGGCGTAAAGGAGCGTATGCCCATGGTTTGCAGGATCTCCTGCGCGACCACGACCTCTTTGGTGCGTGGTTCATTGGGTTCTGGGGTCAGGGAGACGCGAATCGTGTCACCTATGCCTTGCTGTAACAGCAGGGCGAGCGCGGCCGTGGAGGCGACAATCCCCTTGGAGCCCATGCCGGCTTCGGTGAGGCCCAGGTGTAGCGGATAACCGCAGCGTTGCCCTAGCTCCTGATAGACCAGCACCAAATCCTGCACATTGCTGACCTTGCAAGAGATAATGATCTGGTTGGGGCTGAGTCCTAACGCTACTGCCTGCTGAGCACTTTCCAGTGCGGACTGAATCAGGGCTTCACGCATGAGCGCTTCAGCAGTCAATGGCTGCTCGGCGCGTGCATTGTCATCCATCATCTGCGCCATTTTGGCTTGATCCAGACTGCCCCAGTTCACGCCAATACGCACCGCCTTGCGGTACTGTATGGCGGCTTCAATCATGGCGGCAAACTGTTCGTCACGTTTACTGCCTTTGCCTACATTGCCTGGGTTGATGCGATATTTGGCCAGCGCCTGCGCGCAGTCAGGGTAGGCCTGCAACAATTTGTGACCGTTAAAATGGAAGTCTCCGACCAGAGGCACATCACAACCGAGGGCATCTAGTCCACGACGGATATTGGCGACCTGTGCTGCGGCTTCGGCGCTATTGACGGTAATACGCACCACCTCAGAGCCGGCTTGCCAGAGCGCATGCACCTGCGCGATCGTCGCCTCGGCATCCGCGGTATCGGTGTTAGTCATGCTTTGCACGACCACGGGGGAAGACAGGGTGCCATCGAGGCCACCGCCGACAGCGACATGGCCAACCATCACTTGACGGGTATTTCTGCGGGATATCATGTTATTTCAGTTGTATGCGAGCCACGCGACCACGCGTGGCCTGTGTTAAGTCATAAGGCTGGTTGTCTATGGTGAGTTGTGTGCCGCTGGCATGCCCCACCGTGATGTTGACGGGTTTGTCGGCCACGACCTGACGTTCTGCACCAGCAGGGAGGGTTTCACTAAACACTTTCTTGCCCTGCGCATCTTTGATGCGCACCCAAGTGGCCTCGGTGGCTTTGAAGACCAGCGTGGCTTTTTGTGCATCTGCGGCCTTGATGGTGGTGCTCTCGGCAGCCGTTGCAGCCGGTGTCTGTGTGCTCACCACCGTATTGTCGACCGGCGCAGACGGTAACGGCAAGGATTCACCGGTTGTGGCTGGTTGGCTGGTTGCCGCGGCGTCTGTGGCCGGATTCTGACCGTCAATTGGGGCAGGCAGAGCGGGCGCAACGTCCGCTGGCGGGGTCGCTGCCGGTGCTGGCATTTCCAGTGTCTGGTCCGCAGGGGCTTCCTGCGTCTCTGCTGCGGGTGTCAGGGTGGCGTCTTTTAATGCGTGCGGCTTGATATGGTTGAGGTAAAAGTAAGCGCCGATGGCAGACAGCACCAGAAAAATCAGCAGCGTCACCAGCTTTTGTGAAGGCGTGCTGCGGGGTGGCTGGTCTATGACCGATGGCGTGGCGTTTGACCGGACACTGAGTGGCAACGGATGCTTGTTGGGAACGATGCGCTGATAGGCTTCCAGCACCGGGGCTGGGTCAATACGTAGCATGCGCGCGTAATTGCGGATAAAGCCACGGACGATGCTAGGCTGTGGCAGCTTGTCGAAATCATCCTGCTCTATGGCCTGAATCTGTTTAAGTCCCAGACGCAGCTGGCTGCAGACATCATGAATACTCAGGCCTTGGGCTTCTCTGGCCGCCTTTAATACGTTGCCACAGCCGGAACCTGTCGTCACGCTCTCTAAGCTTGTTGTAGCGGGGGAGGATGCGCTCTCCGCTGGCGTCAGTGTGTGTGCCGTTTCTGCCGATGGCGCCTCTGCCTGCGCCGGTGGCGTGGCGGCTAATGGTGTCTCGGTGGCGAGTGTCTGTGCACTTTCCTGCACCTGATGGCTTTCGACCGCACCCTGGAGGGCTTGGCCGGAGGCCGTATCCACATCGACTTTACGCTTGCGGCCACGCTTGGGCTTGGCCGCAACTTCTGCCGCTGCAGGATTGACGTTGGTTTTGTCTTCTGACGTCACGCGCTTTTACTCCATCTTCTGCAATAGTTTGGTTTCGTTGGCATTCGGAAACAGTTTGTGTAACTGAACGCTGTAGTAATTGGCGTCGTCAGCCATCTGTAAAGCACGACTGATGCGGACTGCCAGAAATAATGACTCAGGGCTGGGCGCAACGTTCACGCTATTTTGCAGCGTGTTCAGTGCCAGCGCCGGTTCATTGCGATTGAATTGCAGATTAGCCAGTTGATAAGCACTGGCGTGCGCCAGTGGATCGACCTGCAAGGCCTGGAAAAAAAAGTTCTCTGCCTGTGTTTTTTGCTGCGCCCGCAACGCGCAGACGCCCGCGTTATAGAGGGCGACTTGCGGGGTTTTGTACAAGGGGTTTTTCACCGCTTGCAGAAATTCTTTCTGCGAAGCCTCATACTTACCCTGCTCACACAAAAAACGGCCATAGTTGTTGTGTGATTCAGAGTTAGCCGGTTGCAGCTGTATGGCGCGTTTGAACGCTTCTTCAGCCCGCACCTGATCGCCCAAGGCGGCATGTACCAGACCGAGACCGTTGTAGGCGAGGGCGTAGTTAGGACTACGATCCACGGCGGTGCTGAACTCTTCCAGTGCCACATCAAACCGCTTGAGTCTGAAGTATTCGGCGCCGAGCTCGGTATGTACGCGTGCAGATTCCACATCTCCGCTTTCACGGCCTATGGGTTGTTGATCATAGGGAAGCTGGTTGCTGGAGGACGACGAGGGATTTTGAGCACACCCTGTCAGCCACAACGCTGTGGCCAGGCTAAGGATGACCGCGGAAGGCTGGAAGAGGGTGTTTTTCATGGTTTACTGTTCCGGATGAATCGCGATGGTTTTTTCGGTGCGCCGGGTTTTATCCAGGACCTTGCCGGCCAACTGGCCGCAAGCGGCATCAATATCATCTCCGCGCGTTTTGCGCACGGTCACCACGTAGCCCGCCTGCATTAACATATCACGAAACGCACGCACTTGCATGGGCTTGGATGTGCCGTAGCCGCTGTTGGGGAACGGGTTGAACGGAATCAGGTTGAATTTGCACGGGATATCGCGCACCACCTGTAACAGCTGTTTGGCATGTTCCAGGGTGTCATTGACGCCATCCAGCATCACATATTCAAAAGTGACAAAATCGCGTGGCGCCTTGACCAGGTAACGCTCACAAGCAGCCATCAGCTCCTTGATGGGATATTTTTTGTTGATGGGGACAATTTCGTCCCGCAATGCATCATTGGGGGCGTGCAGTGAAACAGCCAGCGCGACCGGACAGTCTTCCTTCAGTCTGTCCATGGCGGGCACCATGCCGCTGGTGGAAAGCGTCACGCGGCGGCGGCTCAGGCCGTAGGCGTTGTCATCCAGCATAATCTGCATGGCGGTTACCACATTGTCGTAGTTGGCCAAAGGCTCACCCATGCCCATCATCACGACGTTAGAGATGATGCGCTCACCGGGCGGCAGCAGGTCATAGCCGGGCGCTTGGCGTAAGGCGTGGTTAGCAATCCACAGTTGGCCTATGATTTCTGAAACGGTCAGGTTGCGGTTAAAGCCCTGACGGCCAGTACTACAGAAAGTACATTCTAGTGCGCAGCCGACCTGGCTGGAAATGCACAATGTGCCGCGGTCATCTTCTGGGATAAATACCGTCTCTACACTGTTGGCGGTGCCGTCCCTAAGGTTGTTGGTACCGATCAGCCATTTACGGGTGCCGTCGTCAGACACCTGTTCTAGCTGCACATCGGGCAATTTGAATTCTGTTTCCTGACGCAATCTTTCGCGCAGGGTTTTGGCAATATCGGTCATCTGATCGAGGTCTAATACCCCGAAGTGATGCATCCAGCGCATCAATTGCTTGGCGCGAAAAGGCTTCTCGCCGAGACTTGCGAAGTACTCGGCGAGTTGCGGCTGGTTAAAGTCTAATAAATTAACCAAGTGTGTTCCTTTATCGGAAGTCAATATGCGCGCCCGGCTGGACGCGCAGGCGATTGATTAACCGAAGAAGTATTTGATTTCGTTAGCTGCGTTTTCCAGTGAATCGGAACCGTGCACAGCGTTAGCATCGATGCTTTCTGCGAAGTCAGCACGGATGGTGCCAGCAGCGGCTTCTTTAGGGTTGGTAGCACCCATCAGTTCACGGTTTTTCAATACAGCGTTTTCGCCTTCCAGCGCCTGAATCATAACAGGACCAGAGATCATGAATTTAACCAGGTCGTTGAAGAAAGGACGCTCTTTGTGCACAGCGTAGAAGCCTTCAGCTTCAGCTTGAGTCAGGTGGGTCATTTTAGCTGCAACAACTTTCAAACCGGCGTTTTCAAAACGGGTGTAGATTTGACCAATCACGTTTTTTGCAACTGCGTCTGGTTTGATAATGCTAAGTGTGCGCTCTAAAGCCATGTGAACTCCAAATAAGTTAATGAACGGAAAAACAAACCGCTATTCTACTATTTTTAACGTGATTGATAAACCGCATTCGTCGATCGCGATGCTGGTTGCCGCCAGTGTATTGCTTTAAATGGCGGGCAATCGTTGCTTTATTTTTTTTATCACTCTTGGTGAGATGTTTTATGATGTGATGGTTTCCAGCGATCAGGTGGATATTCTTGATTGAATGTTGACGCTCTGAAAGAAAGACCCAAAAAGCCATGACCATACAACAAGACAGCATGCATACCTGCCCAGCCTGCGGGTTGCTTTGCGATGATATTCCGGGGGATGCACAGGCCAGGCAGCAGATCCGTTGTGCGAAAGCTGCTAACTTTTACGGCCGTGCCAGTACCTCTACACCACCGCAGACGGCTGGCCGTCAGGTGACACTGCCAGAGGCGGTCACTGCCGCAGCCCGTGCGCTCAACGCAGCCCGGGCGCCGTTAGTGGCAGGCAGCAGTACCGATGTCCACGGGGCGCGGGCGCTGGTGCGCTTGTCCCAACGGACGCATGCCGCCATGACACACCTCAATGCCGGCAGTACCCTACGTAATATGCAAGTGTTACAACATCGCGGCTGGCAGACCACGACCCTGACGGAGGTGCGTAACCGTGCCGATGTCATTTTGATGATAGGCACCGATGTCGTTCACCATAATCCGCGTTTCTTTGAGCGTGTAGTTTGGGTGCGTGACGCCATGTTTACCGATCCTGCGGCCAGAAAAGTGATTTATCTTGGGGGCGAGGCACTGGATACCGCTGCAGGCGTTGCGCCTGATGGGCGCCTGCCGGATGTGATTCCCTGCGCGACCTCCGATTTGCCTGAGGTGGTGTCCGTGCTACGCGCCTTAGTCATGGCCAAGCCGGTACAAGCGGAGCAGGTGGCTGGCATCGCCGTCAGCACGCTGCGCACACTGGCCGAGACGCTCAAGGCCGCGCAATACGCCACGCTGGTATGGGTTTCCAAAGATCTGGATTATGCCCATGCCGACTTGACCATTGAAAATATTACCGAGACCGTGGTCGCGCTCAATCAGAAAAGTCGCGCCATGGGTCTGTCGCTGGGCGGCAGTGACGGTGACACCAGTGTCAACTACGCCCACACTTGGTTGAATGGCGTCATCATTGATGCGCCAGATTTGGCCAGCCATGATGCGATGGTCTGGGTCAATAGTTATAGCCCGCATGCGATGCCGACCTTTAATCACGGCCCCGTGATCGTGTTGGGTGCGCCGGATAGTCAATTTGATCAGCCACCCGCGGTATTTATTCCGGTGGCAACGCCAGGCTTGGAGTGCCATGGCCAACAGTTCCGTGTCGATGGCTCGGTGACTTTGCCTTTGACCCCGGTACGAGACTCGGCCTTGCCGACCCTGTCACAAGTGGTGGCAATGATAGAAGCAGAATTACAAGGAGATTTGGCATGATTACTTTACTCAAGAATGCCAAAATCATCGATCCGGCGCACGGTAAGGATGGCGTGGTGCAGGATCTCTATATCCGCGATGGCCGCATCATCGCTAAACCGGCGGAGACGGAAAAGATTGATCAGGTGTATGACCTGAATGGCAAAATCGTCATGGCGGGTGCGATCGATATGCACAGCCACATTGGCGGCGGCAAAGTGAATATTGCCCGCATGTTGTTGCCGGAATATCAGGAAATGCGTCGTTTACAGGAGCCTGAGGCGCATTTGTGTGGCCCTAACTGTAGCCACCATGCCACACCCAATACCACCGATACCGGCATGCGCTATATCGAGATGGGCTATACCGCAGCCTTTGAGCCAGCTGTTCTGGCCGTGAATGCACGGCAGGCGCACATGGAAATGGGCGACACCCCTATGATAGACAAGGGTGGCTATGCCATGTTGGGCAATGATGATTATCTGCTGCGCCTGTTAAGCCAAAATGCTGATCAGAAAACCATCAACGACTATGTGGCCTGGACACTGCACGCGACACAGACCATAGGTATCAAGGTAGTAAACCCGGGCGGTATTTCAGCGTTCAAATTCAATGAGCGGCGTCAGGACCTCGATCAGCAACACAGCCACTACCATATTACGCCACGCCGTATTCTGCAGGCGCTGAGCCGCGCCGTAAATGAAGTGGGCATTGCCAAACCGCTGCATGTGCATTGCAACAATCTGGGGGTGGCAGGCAATTTCCAGACGACATTGGATACCATGGGGGCCAGCGATGGTCTGCCCATGCACCTGACGCATATTCAGTTTCACAGCTACGGCACCGAGGGTGACAAGAAGTTTTCCTCGGCAGCGGCGCAGATTTCTGAGGCCATCAATCGTCACAAGCACATTACCGCAGACGTGGGCCAGATCCTGTTTGGTCAGACCGTGACCGCATCGGGCGATAACATGATGCAACACTTGAATGCCAAAGTCGCCAACCCTAAAAAATCGGTCATCATGGACATTGAATGTGATGCCGGCTGCGGCGTCGTGCCGTTTAAATACCGTGACCAGAATTACGTGAATGCCTTGCAGTGGGCGATTGGTTTGGAGGTGTTTCTGAGTGTGGATGACCCTTGGCGCGTGTTCCTCACGACAGATCATCCTAATGGCGCGCCGTTTACCAGCTATCCGCATCTGATTCGTCTGCTAATGGACAAGACCTTCCGTAACGATGCATTTGATAAGCTGAATCTGGATGCGCAGGCCATGAGCAACCTCAAGGCACTGGAGCGTGAATACAGCCTATATGAAATCGCGACCATGACACGGGCCGCCCCAGCCAAGCTGATCGGCCTGCAAGATCGTGGCCATTTGGGCGTGGGCGCTGCCGCAGATATTACTGTTTACACCGATCAGGCAGACAAGGAAGCCATGTTTGCCAAACCGGACATGGTGTTCAAGGATGGTCAGTTGGTGGTCAGGGAGGGCAAGGTGATCAAAGTGGTGTGGGGTGCCACACATACAGCCAAGCCTGCATTCGATACCAGTATCGAAAAAGATCTCGGCCAGTATTTTGATCGCTACCACACCATGCAGATGCACAACTTTAAAATCAGCAATGACCAGATTGCGGAAGATGGCCGCAACCATG
>CAYTIV010000021.1:0-19214 GCA_964437895.1 uncultured Methylotenera sp. | reverse complement strand
ACAAAGACGGTAAAGAGCTGTGGAACTTCAAGATGCCATCCGGTGGTATCGGTTCACCCATGACCTACTCCTTCAAGGGCAAGCAATACGTCGGCAGCATGTACGGTGTTGGCGGCTGGCCTGGTGTCGGTCTGGTGTTTGACCTGACCGATCCGAGTGCCGGTTTGGGGGCAGTGGGTGCGTTCAAAGAGCTGCAAAACCACACCCAAATGGGCGGCGGCCTGATGGTGTTCAGTCTGTAATCTCAGACCGAACCTGTTGATGTAGTGATCAGGATGGCCCGCCACCATGCGGCGGTGAGGCCATCCTGTTCTCAACCAGAGAAGAGAGCAGATATGTTTCCTGATGTAAAAAGCATGCGTGGCGTATGGCTGAGTGCCTGTATGTCCATGCTGATGACCCTGTGTGCCTTGCCAGCCTCGGCCGCCAGTGCACTGAATGTCTGTGCCGGTAAAACCGAGTTGCCTTTTTCAAATGACTGGCAAGAAGGTTTTGAAAACAAGATTGCAACCGTGATTGGCAAAGCGCTGAACGTGCCAGTCCATTATTTCTGGTGGACGAATCCACTCACCCTGCAACAAGACATGGAGGCCGGCAAATGTGACGTCTTGATCGGCACCGACCCTAGCGATCCCCGTGTACTGACCACCCAACCGTATTACCGGTCTGGTTATGTGTTTGTGACGCGCAAAGACCGTGAGATTGATGTGACGGCTTGGGACCACCCTTACCTGAAAGAAAAGAGTTTCCGTATCGGCGTGATGCCTGATAGCCCAGGCAAAAACATGTTGCTGCAAATCAACCGTTTTGACGACATGTTTGATTACTTTACTGAGATCCAGAACTTTCAATCGACCCGCAACCGATACATCCATGTCGAACCTTCGCGTCTGGTGAACGATGTCGCCAGTATGCACCTGCACATGGCCATGCTGTGGGCCCCCGAGGCCGCGCGCTACGTCCGGGCTTCTGAGGTGCCGCTCAAGATGGTGCTGGTAGACGACACCGCCAAAAAAGCCAGCGGCGAGAAAATCCCCATGCACTACAGCGTGGCCATGGGCGTGAGCAAGCAGCATCCTGAGCTGGTCAAGGCGTTGAATGCAGTCATTGCCGAGCACGGTGACGAAATCACCGCCATCCTCAAAAACGAGGGTGTGCCTTTACTCAGCGTGCAGTAAGTCTTTTTAACCTATTGAGTATTTTTGGAGTATGAAGTGAACCCATTTCAACAACCTCAGCTACCTGCCGTCAAACGGCCCCTGATGATGACGCTGGGGCTGACCGGTCTAGTGACCGCGGCCTTTTTCACCGTGGCTTGTGCCAAAGACGATGCCGTCAGTCAGGGAGAGGCGGCCGTCTCGCAGCGTCCCGCGCAGGTGGCATTGAAGGACGGTCCCACCCTTGAGTTTCGCGGCACGATTTCTGGTGATGTTTTGCCCCTGTCACCGATGGAGGGGGAGACCTTTACCCCGGAAGCCAAGCACTTTATGGCAACCGGAGAGAATCCTTACCGTAGCGATGATACGGCGGTCAAAAAAGGCTACACCATTTTTTCAACCGCCTGCTCCGGCTGTCATGGCCATCTGGCGGAGGGCAAGCTGGGGCCTGCACTGGCAGACGAGTACTGGACTTATCCTAAAAACGAGACCGACAAAGGCATCTTTGAGACCATCTACGGTGGTGCAGCCGGCATGATGGGCCCGCAACAGGGGCGTCTGACCGTCGATGAAATTCTGCATGTGATTGCCTGGATCCGTCATCAGGCCGAAGAGAACAAGAAAAACGGCGGCGCAGCACCCCACGCCTGACCCTGATTTTCGCAGGGTTGTGCTGGTGGGCCCTTCGTCAATGTACAACAACACACCAGCTTATTAGTGATGAAGGAGAAAGTGATGAAACACGTACTGACATTACTGGCGGTGGCCAGTGTGTTTGCAGTGTCCAATCAGGCTCTGGCTTACGACGGTCAAAACTGTAAAGAGCCAGGTAACTGCTGGGAAGCCAAACCCGGCTATCCGGAAAAGATTGCGGGTTCCAAGTACGACCCCAAGCATGATCCGGTTGAACTCAATAAACAAGAGGAAGCCATCAAAGCCATGGATGCGCGCAATGCCAAGCGTATTGCTAACGCCAAGTCCAGCGGCAATTTCGTGTTTGACGTGAAGTAATCCTCCATTTCCCCCCAGGAGACTGGCATCGTTTCCGGTGCCAGTTTCGCTCCCCGGCCGTATGTGACAACCCGGTGCTGACTGCCAGCAGTCAGCAGTGGCCTGTTTCATTCTGAATCATGGATGGTGTATGGAAAAACAAATGGATTTATCCGCCTGGCGGGAACGTGCGCTTGCGTTTGAACAGGCGCTCAACAGTGTGGTGCTCGGTATGCCGGATCAAGTGCGTGCGCTAACCATTGCGATTTTTTCGCGTGGACATGTCTTGCTCGAGGGCGATGTCGGTGTGGGCAAAACGACTTTATTGCGGGCCGCTGCACAATTGCTAGGTGGCGGCTATCAGCGCATAGAGGGCGCCATTGATCTGATGCCCAGCGATTTTTTATACCATGCCTTCATCAATGAGCAAGGACAGGCTGCGGTCAAACCTGGCCCACTGTTACAGCATGAGGAGGCGTTGTCAGTCTTCTTTTTTAATGAAATCAATCGGGCGCGCCCTCAGGCGCACGCGCTGTTTTTACGCCTGATGGCCGAGCGTTCCGTGCATGCGTTTAACCGCGAGTATCATTTTCCGCACCTCACCGTGTTTGCTGATCGTAACCGGCTGGAGCGGGAGGAGACGTTTGAAATTCCGGCCGCAGCGCGGGACCGCTTTCTGATGGAAATTTCAATCCAGGCACCGGAGGCGCGCGCATTACAGCGGGCCTTGATGTTTGATACACGGTTTTACGATGTGGATGCGCTGGTGGCTCAGTTGCCGGCAGGACTCACGCCTTATGACCAGTTGAATGCCCTGGCGGCGCAGATACAGGACACCGTGCGCGCCGAGCTTGCTTTGCAGGAATATGCGGTTGAATTATGGCGTGTGCTTAAAGACCCGTTGGCGGCCGGCATCAGTCTGCCTGATGTGGATATGCAGCGATTGTTGGCTGGGGGCGCCAGTCCGCGCGGCATGGCCATGCTGATGCGTAGCGCACGTACACGGGCCTGGCTGGAAGGGCGCGATTATCTGACGCCGGACGACCTGCGGGCGGTCTGGCCGTTTGTGGTCACGCATCGCGTCTTTTTAAACGGCGCCTATGCCTTGCAGCATGCACACATTGCGCCGAAATTACTGCAAGCCGTGCTGGCGCACGTTTCTGCGCCATGAGCCGCTCTGTCATGCCTGAGCGTATTGCCAGTGCGCTGTCGCAGCCAGGCGAACAACCGCCAGCTGCGGCCAGCCTTGCCTTTGCGCCACGCCAGTTTAGCTACTCGGTGCCGTGGCGCGCGCGCAGCTATCAGGCCGGCGCCACGCTGACCAAGCATCATGGCCAAGGCAGTGATTTTGCCGGCTATGCCTCACTGCTTGCCTGCCCAGACCCCAAGCGCATTGATATCCGCGCCAGTGTGCGTAGCCAGCCTAAGCAATGGCTGGTCAGGACTTATCTGGAGCGCGCTGCGGTTGAGGTCTATGCTGTGCTCGATGTGTCCAGCTCGCTCTTCTTTAACGCGAGCTCTGCCCCGAGCTTGCAGCAGCGATTCACTGACTTTGTCGTCTCTTTGGCATGGTCGGTCACGCGTCAGGGAGATGCTTTTGCGCTGTCTGCCGCCAGTGATCATCTGCCGCCCAGTTTGCAGCGCAGCCCCAGTGTGCAGGCGGCAACGGCACAACAGGTGCATGCCCAGCTGCAGGCCTACTGGTGTACCGCTGGTCAGCATGGTGCGGCGCAGGGGCATAGCGCCAGTGCCATGCCGGCGGCCATGGCGGCCATCGGTGGCAGACGTGCACTGGTATTTTTGATCTCCGATTTTTTCTGGCCTGAGCCACTGCTGCGGGCCACCATGCAGGTGGCGCAGCGGCATGATGTGGTGCCCATCGTAGTGCGCGACGCTTCGGCATTTGAAGGCTTGCCGCGTTTTGGCTGGGCCAGGTTCCGCGATATGGAAAGCGGAGAGGAACGCAGCTGGCTGTTACGGCGCAGTTTGCACACGCAGATGGTGCAGGCCGCTGCACAGCAAACACAGGCGCTTAATCAGGCGCTGGTCAAGGCCGGGGCCCGTTTACCGCTATGGCTGATGCCGGATTGGCGGGCCGAGCATGTCAGCCGCCATCTGATGGAGACCCAAGCATGACCCGTCGACGAGTGATCTTGGCTGGCCTCATGGTGTTGTTGAGTGGACAACCCTTGGCCACTGCCGCCTCCGCACCTGCGGTGCGGGTGGAAAGTACCACGCGCGAAGCTGACTACACCCTGGGCAGCATTGCCACGCAACACCTAAAAATACACCTGCCGCCCGGGTTTTCGCTGGATGCTTCCAGCCTGCCGGCGCCTGCCCAAAATGAGGCCATAGAGCTGCGTGCCGCGCATTGGCAGCAGGAAGATCTGCCGCAGGCCAGTGTCATCACACTGGACATCGACTGGCAGATTTTTGTCGCTGGCGACTCAGCGAAGCTCATGCCACTCAACCCTTTGCATCTAGCCTTTACGCGTGACCAGCAACGGCTGACGGTGACGGTGCCGCCAGACCGTGTGATCGTATCCAGCCTGTTGCCTGCGCGTGTGGATGCCGAGCATGTGCGACTGTATCCGGATGTGCCGCCGCCCGCCTGGCCGCTGGCACCGCAATTGTGGACACTGGCCGGCTGGGCAGGTCTGGGTGCGGCGGCACTGCTTTATCTGGCTTGGCTCGCGGGCTGGGTGCAGTTCCCGCAGGAAAAACGCATGCCTTTCCGGCGGGCCTGGCGCCAGATGCGTAAGCTAAAGGGAGACCTCGCCACAGACCGTGTACAAGCCATGCGGCTGCTGGCGCGGGCTATGGATCAGTGTGTGGGTCAGGCCGTCACGGCTGAAAACCTGGCGCAATGTTTGCGACAACAGCCACGCTTGCATGCGCATGCGGCCGCTTTGCAGGCATTTTATGCCGATGTACAAACCAGCTTTTTTGCCGGGCAGCCGGTCAGGCACAGCATGCCATCATTGATACAGCTCGCCAGAAGCCTGAGTCTGCTGGAGGTGTCTTAACGATGTGGCAGGATGCAACGACCGCACTGGCGGCAGCGCTGGGCTGGGAGCAACAGTGGGGGCTGACCCGGCTGTGGCCTTTGCTGCTACTGCCTTGCGCTATCTGGCCTTGGTGCTTGCGCGGCCAGACCTATTTTAAACACCCAGCCCTGCAGGGCTTGCCTGCCGATCCGTTGTCGCGCTGGTTGGAACGGCTTTGGAAAATCTGTGTGAGTCTATTATGGCTGGCCTTGGTGATTGCGCTGAGCGGGCCATTTCTCAAATCGCGTGCGGTAGAAAAAATCGGACGCGGCGCCCATGTCATGATCGTGCTTGACCGCAGTGCCAGCATGAATGAGCCGTTTGTGCAAAGGGGCGATGCTTCGGCCCGTCAAGCCAAAATGCAGGTCGCACGGAGTGTGCTCACCTCGTTGGTGAGCCAAGGGCACGAAGACCTGATGGGCATGGTGACCTTTAGCACCTCGCCAATCCTGGCGGCCCCACTGGGTAATGACCGTGCCTTTGTGCAAGCAGCGCTGGAGGCCACCGAAGCCGGGGGCATGGGCTTTACTGCCGTGGCTAGGGGTCTGGGGTTGGCGCTGGACTATTTTGCCGACCAGCCGGTGACGGGCTCGCGGGCGATCGTGCTGGTGTCGGATGGGGGCGCGCACCTCGATGGTAAAACCCAAGATATGTTACGGGCCATGTTCATGCGCCAGCAGGCCGCTTTGTACTGGATCTATCTGCGCTCGGAAAATGGCGTCTCTCTCAAACAGGCGCTGGCTGAAGGCGAAAATATCGACGCCTATCCCGAGGTCGCCCTGCACGATTATTTTCAAACGCTGCATGTCCCTTACCACGTTTATGAGGCCGAGAGCCCGCATGCCGTCATGACGGCCGTGCGCGATATCGCCCGACTCAAAAACAAACCGGCACGCTATCAGGAGCCGATCGCCCGACAAGATTTGAGTCAGTATGCCTATGGCCTGGCCTGGCTGGCCACTGGGCTGCTGTTAGCAATGCTACAACTGGAGTTAACACGGTGGCAAAAATAAGTACGCAATGGCGCAATCAATTACGACGAGGAGGGCTGTGGGCGGGGCTCCTACTCATGCTCTCACTGGTGATGCTGGCTCGGCAAGGGGTGCTGCTCTATCAATCCATGGTGTACCGGCACAGCCTGCAACCGCATGTTTTGATCAGCGACGCCTTGTTCGAGACGCGGCAGACGCCGCAAGCGCTGTTCGCCAATGCCGTGTTTTATGACAGCAAGTATCAGTCCGATCAGGCGTTGACCCAGTACGCGGCGGTGATTGCCCGCACCAGCGATGCACACCCACTGCGCAAACAGGCCTATTTCAATTCTGGCAATGTCTATTTGCGCACAGCCATCCGGCTGCTTGAGACGCGGGGCCTACCGGCCTGGGATGAAGCGGGGCCTCTGGTGGCACTGGCCAAAGAGAGTTATCAAAAGGCCCTGCGCATCGAGCCTGGCTGGTCTGAAGTTAAATATAACTACCATCTGGCGCTGAGGCTGGCGCCAACCACGCATGGCATGAATGGCCCCCAACAGTATGAGGACGAGCAGCTCAAAGCGGAAGAGCAACCCAGTGGTTGGCCTGCCATGCCCGGCAACCCGCGAGGCATGCCGTGATGGTCACGCTGTTTAAGCACTCTCTGATGCGTAGGCAGCCGCGTCAGGCAACTGCACCGGCGCTGCAACGCTGGCGCGGATACTGCCTATGGCTGCTGATCGCGTTGCTGACACTGATCCTGTTTCAGCCACGGCTGACCCTGCCAGCGCGTGTGTATGACTGGTATTTTGTGGTGGATATTACCCAGAGCATGAATGTGGCGGACTACGACAGCCGTGGTCAGCGACTCAGTCGACTGGACATGGCCAAGCAAAGCATACGCAACGCGCTACCGGCCTTGCCATGTGGCTCACGCGTGGCGCTCGGCATGTTTACCGAGCGTAACACGGTCAATGTGGTGAAACCGGTAGAGGTCTGCAGTCATTTTGCTGCGTTGGACCGTACCGTCGCCAGCATGGACTGGCGGATGGCTTGGGCGGCAGATTCGTTTATCGCGCATGGTCTTCATAACGCGCTGGAGCAGACGCCGCGTATGGGGCAACAGATGCGGCTACTGTTTTTTACAGATGGTCAGCAGGCCCCACCGGCCAACCCTCAATACCTGCCTAAATTCGCAGGTCGTCCGGGGGCCGTACAAGGCTACGTGGTCGGCATGGGCAAGACCACCCCCGGCAACATCCCAAAACTGGACGAGCACAATGCCGTAGCCGGCTACTGGTCGCCCGAGGAGGTGCAGCAGTTTGGCAATTTTGGCATGGCCGAAACCCTGTCGGTGCTGGCCATGGAGCAGGGGCAACATGACCGCAATGCCGGGCATGGACCGGGTAATGCCTTGCTCAGTCATGCCCATTTGTCGGCGCTAGATGTGCCGAATCTGCAACGGCTGGCACAGGAGACTGGGCTGCACTATGTCCAGTTGCAGACGGCGACGCAGACCGCCGATTGGGCCACGCGCCTAGGGATGACTGCGTGGCGCTGGGCCAGTACCGACTTGCGGCCCTGGCTGGCGATCGTGGCCGGTGTGTTGTGGCTGGTGTTTATCGGCCTGACATTTGCAGCCCATCCTTGGCTCGCGGCCGGCTGGCGCAGGGTAAACAGATTTTTCAACAAGGAGTCGTTGTTATGAAGTGGTCTTTATGCGGTGTGATGATGTTTTGGGGCCTACAGGCATGGGCACACGGGCCAACCCCGCAAAAAACAGATGAATCGATACACGTCGAGTCCCCGGCCGAGGTGGTGTGGAAACGCGTCAGTTCACCCTGTGCGCTGGCACAGTGGCATCCTCAGGTCACGGCGTGTGAGCCGGTCAGTGACCGGCAGCAAAAACTGACACTACACAATGGCAAGCAGTTGTTGCAAGAGTTGGATGAGGTCAATGCCGCCGAAATGACCGTGTCTTACCGCTTGTCTGGTGACATCGATCTGGAGGCCCTGCCGGTGAGCTCCCTAAACGGAAAAATCAAGGTGGTGGCCGAGGGCGGTCATGCCAAGGTGAGCTGGATGGCGCGTTACTACCGCGCATTTACCGGCAATGAACCCCCAGCTGGCCAAGATGATGAGTCGGCCAAGCAGGCGGTAGACGGCTTTGTGAAAGCCGGCTTGCAGGGCTTGAAGGCTGGCCGCGAGGCGGGGGGCGCGCAGGTTTCTGGCTGGCAGCAGAAAAGCTGTATGCCTTTAAGTCCTTGGTTCAAGTGCATGGGCAGCAGCCTGTCCGTCTAAGTCTGGTGACTATCAACACCATGAACGCCGGCCCACTGCACCATGCATCGCCGCGCCCCGGGTTGACGCATCCCCATCAAGGTTGGTGGCTGTTGCTGGCAGCGCTGATATTGCTCGTAGCCTCGGTGGCCGCTCGCCCAGACACGCTGACGCCTGCACATGCCTGGGTCACGCTGGAAGCCTCAGATGACGCCCTGTGTTTGGCGCGCGGTGGTCAGCGCATCTCATTGGTTTGGACCGACGCTGGCCGCATCGCCGCCCCTGAGGGGGGGTGGTCTGGCTGGATCGCTGGTTTATGCAAGTGCAGACCGCTGACCATACCCGTCATGAAATACACGCAGCACACCCAAATCAGGCCCTGGGGTGTACGCAAACCATCGCCGGTCCGCAACACTGGACAGTGGACCGGGTGACCCCTTTGTCTGTGCAAACCCTTTGAAAGGATCATGTGATGTCTCTTACCGCCCCCTCCCTCACGCCCGTCACGCGGCTGACTGCGCTGCAAGATCAAGCACACTTCAGCCAGCTGGTGCAGGCGCATTCGCAGGTCGTGATATTGTTCACAGCCAGCTGGTGTGCCCCTTGCCAGACCTTCTTGCCGGTGTTGTCCAGCGTTGCCGAGCAGGCTGCACCGTGGGTGTTTGCTGTCGCCGATGTGGACGTAGCCACCACCCTAGCCACGCATTTTCAGGTGACCCAAGTGCCTGCGCTCATGGTGGTGCGGGAGCGGGTGATTATTGATATGGTGCGCGGCGCCATGCAGGTGCATGAGCTCACACATCATCTGCAGATGTGGTCGGCTCTAGACCTTTCTGCCATCCAGCAGCATTTCGAACGGCGCTGACCCCATACTGCCTTCGCGGCCAGATCAGCCTGCGCACTCCCGATGCGCAGGTGAAAAATTCCCAACCCCTTGCGGGAACTCGTCTCAATCCCTGCCTGATTGAACCCACTATAGTTTGCACACTCGGTTAAAGACCACCGGGATTCATAAACACTAACGATTAGGAGGGTTGCATCATGCAACAATGGACAATGAAGGCCGTGTTTGCGGCTGTCGGCGCCATCACCTTATTTGGGATGAGTGCTAGCACTTGGGCCAATGAGGAGATTATCAAGCGTAGCGAGAACCATAACCTGTGGGCATCTCCAGGCCAGAACCTGGCTTTGCAGCGCCACAGTCAGTTGAAAGACATCAACACCGGTAACGTCAAAAAAATGCAAATGATCTGGTCACAGTCTTCAGGCACCTTGCGTGGCCATGAAGGTCAGCCTGTGGTGGTCGAGCATAACGGCAAGCCGATGATGTACATGGTCTCCGGCTGGCCTAACATCGTGCAGGCGCTGGACCTGTCCGATCCTGATCATCCAAAACAATTGTGGAACTACACCAAAAAATCTGACCGTGACGAGTCCGCTGTCCCTCGCGCTTGTTGCGACACCATCAACCGTGGCCTTAACTACGCGGATGGCAAAGTGGTTTTCCATACGCTGGATGGCTTTTTGATTGCGCTGGATGCCACAACGGGTAAAGAAGTTTGGGTGACCAAACATGCTTATCCAGATAAAGGTGAAACGCACTCTGGCCCGGCCATGGTGTTTGATAAATATGTGGTCGCTGGTTTCGGTGGTGACGAGTTTGCCGCGCGTGGCCGTATGGTTGCTTATGACCTGAAAACAGGTAAAGAAGTATGGAAAAAACACAGCACCGGATCTGATGAAGATATCGGTATGACGAAAGACACCAACAAGGCGAACCCACACTATGGCCTGGCCGGTCAGCGTACGGGTTTCACCTACCCAGGGGATGAGTGGAAGATCGGTGGCGGTTCACCATGGGCATGGTTCAGCTATGACCCTAAATTGCGTCTGGTGTATGCCGGTACCGGTAACCCTGGCCACTGGTCTCCAGCCTACCGTTGCGGCTTCACAGGCAAAGACCTGACGCATGAAAAGTGCAACACGCCTGATCCACAAACCAATGTAGGTGCTTACGATAACAAGTGGTCTATGACGATCATGGCGCGCGATATCGACACCGGCAACATGGTCTGGGCCTACCAGAAAACGCCTTACGATCAGTGGGATTATGACGGCGTAAACGAAAACATCTTGGTGGATAACTTGGATGTGGATGGCAAGAAACATGATGCGCTGGTCAACTTTGACCGTAACGGTTTTGCCTACGTGCTGGACCGCAAAGATGGTTCGTTGTTGCGTGCTAACAAGTTCGTGACCGTGAACTGGGCTGAAAAAGTAGACCTGAAAACAGGCCGCCCGGTTAAAGTGAAAGAGCACTCTCCATTTGCCCGTGACGTGAACACGCAGGCTTGTCCTTCAGCCATGGGTGGTAAAGACCAGCAGCCAGCTGCGGTAGACCCGAAAGAACCTAACCTGTTCTACGTGCCCACCAACAACTGGTGTATGGAAGATGAGCCACAAGAGCGTACCCATACCCAACAAGGTACCGTGTATGTGTTTGCCAACGTCTATATGTATCCTGAAAAACCAGGCGTAACCGGTAAGTTCAAGAAATTTGACGTAGTGACCGGCAAAACCGTATGGGAAATCCCAGATCCATATCCAAACTGGGGTGGTGCATTGGTGACTGACGGTGGTCTGGCGTTCTATGGCTCACTGGGCGGTGACTTCCGTGCGGTAGATCGTAAGTCCGGCAAAGTGCTGTGGCAGCGCAAACTGGCTTCCGGCATCATCGGCAACCCAATCACCTACAAAGTCAAAGGCAAGCAATACGTGTCTGTGTGGACTGGGATTGGTGGCTGGATCGGTTTGCCAGTGACCGCAGGTCTGGACATGGATGACAAATACGGTGCGATTGGTGCGACCGCGATGGCTAAAGCCTCTGGTCTGGACAAGATCCCTCAGGGCGGTGCGTTGTTCACCTTCCGTGTGGACTAAGCCCGTTGTCAGTGATGACATAACTTGATGAAAATCCGCGCACGGTGTGCGCGGATTTTTCACATGCATCGGACCCGTCTAGTCTGGCCATGCACTATGTTGAGTGGGGCATGGCCAGACTGCTTGGATCGCAGTTGGTATGACAACGAATTACTCGGAGAAATGAAATGCGAAGTATCAATCTGAACATCAGCGTGGCCGTACTGGCCGGGCTGGCTTTATCTGTCAGTGCGCTTGCAGCCAGCGCCGAGGGCAGCCTCAAGCGCGGCGAGCCCTTACGTGTCTGTGCTGACCCCGGCAATATGCCGATGTCCAACGACAGAGGGGAGGGGTATTCAAACAAGATCGCAAAAATCATCGCCGAAGGCATGGGCACCACGGTCTCCTATTTTTATCGCCCGTATTTGAACCGCGGCCTGACCCGGCAGACGTTTGATAACAACGAGTGCGATGTGCTGATGGACATGACGCCTGACGATGAGCGCATGCTGACGACCCGCCCGCTGTTCAAAAGTACCTTTGTACTGGCCTACCGTAATGACCGCAATATCCACATTCAGCGCCTCGATGATCCACGACTGATGAATGACCTGCAGGTGGGCGTGTTTCAGCACTCGGCCATTCGCACCGTGTTGCAAGAGCACGGTATCAAGCGTGACAACACGCATGTGCGCATGATTACGCATGATGCTGACCTCAACCCCGAGTTGCAGCCACACATGGATGTGCAGAGTGTGGTCGATGGCAAGCTGGATGTAGCTGCCATCTGGGGCCCGATGGCTGGGTGGTATAAAACCATCAAGCAGGCGCCTATTGAGTTGGTGCCGGTGAATCTGATGGAGGATCGTACTCCGCTGGAATTTCCACTGGCCATAGGCTTGCATAAAAACGCCAAGGCACTGCGCGCGCAAATCGAAGAAGTCATGCTGGCCAAAAAAGACGAAATCCGGGCGGTGTTTGATGCTTATGGCGTGCCGTTGGTGAAGTGTGATGAGTGCGTGGTATCGGGTTCGTTGCCCAGCCATGGCGCCTATCAGCCAGTGATCAAGCACGAAGCCGCCGTTCCGCCACAATCGGATCCGGCAACGCTGCCTGCCCGCATCAACGAGGCACTTAAGCAGGGTGCTACCTTAGAGTCGGAGTTGTTTAATGCCATTATCGCCCGCGATAATCCGCGCATCGAATACCTGCTCAAACGTGGCGCGAAAATCAATGCCAAGGATCAGGACGGGCAAACGCCGCTGATGACCGCGGTTAAAACGCGTGATCTCAGCATCATCAATGGCTTGCTTGAGTATCAGGCGGATCCCAATCTGCAGGATGACGACGGCTGGACCGCGGCCATGCATGGCGTTCGCAGCAATGAGCCAAAGATCTTCCGCCTGTTAGGCAAGTTCAAGGCGAACTTCAACAAGGTCAACAAAGACGGATTGACCGCGCTGGCGCTCGCTGTGATCGACAATAAGGCCAACGCCGCCGTGGCTATGCTGGATTATCAGGCCAACCCGGATCTCGCGATGGGAGAGGCCAGATATAACGTTTTGATGCTGGCGGTCAAAAAAGGAAACTTGTCGCTGGCGCAAACGTTGTTGCAATACAAGGCCAATCCTAATGCCAAAAATGCCGGTGGTCTGACGCC
This sequence comes from uncultured Methylotenera sp., assembly GCA_964437895.1. Taxonomy (GTDB): domain Bacteria; phylum Pseudomonadota; class Gammaproteobacteria; order Burkholderiales; family Methylophilaceae; genus Methylophilus. The sequence goes on along the minus strand of CAYTIV010000021.1, from coordinate 6,190 downwards.
GCTGATGATCGCGGCCTTTGATAACAATGAGGATATGGTGTCCTTGCTGCTCAAGGCCGGTGCGAATCAGGGGGTCAAAGATGCTGAGGGTAAAACCGCCCTCATGCTGGCCCGAGAGAATCAGGCGGGTAAGACGGAGGCTCTGCTTTCACAGGGGACCGCCACCCCTTAGTCATTGGAAGAGAGTCATTAAGGAAGATTTCCCGCCTGTGCGGGGAGGATGTCCTTCATCAAAAAGGTAGCCAGGCGCGTTTAATAAGCGCTTGGCTTTTTTTGCCACTGTTGCATTCAGAACTATCAAGGAAATCAAAATTGAAACAGATCAAGTCGTTTACCGTACTGTGGCTGGCCGTGTTGTATGCCACTTTTTCCATGAGCGGCGTCAGCCATGCGGAGGAAAGCGCTGCTGAGCCTGCCGCTGCTGCCGCGGAGGCCCCGGCGCCCACCCCTATTCCTGGCGTGGATCAAGCCAAGTTAATCATGATGCAGCGTCCGCCGCTGGATGCCGTCAAAAATACGCCTGTGGGACAGCTAAAAAACCCGTTCACTACCGATAACAAAGCCCTGGTCGAGCTTGGACGCAAGCGCTTTCTGTCTGCCAGCTGTAACGGTTGCCATGGTGGCACCGGCGGTGGCGGGATGTGCCCACCGCTGTCTAACGAAGTCTGGGTGTATGGCAGTGATGACGACACACTGTTCCGTCTGATCTCGCTGGGTTCAGTAGAACTCACGGCGCAAACCGGCCTCACCCGCAAAGGGCGTGAGAACGTGGTGGGCCCGATGCCAGCACATGGCACCATCGTCAAGACTGAAGAGGACCTCTGGAAAATCATCAATTTCATCCGTTCCATCTATCGTGGAGATCCAGCCAAGATCACTTGGTAGCGGTGTAAGCCGTTTAGAGGGCAAGCGATGCGGGGGCATGTGTTAATCGTTGGCGTATGGCTGCTGGGCATGATGTCGCCCGGCACCCTGTGTGCGCAGGCATTCGCCTATGTCACCAATCAGGGTGACCATACCGTGTCGGTGATCTCGCTCAAAGAGCAACGCGTCATCAGCACATTGCCAGTCGGTCAGGCGCCGGTCGGCGTGGCGGTCGATAGCCTCAATCACCGTGTCTATGTCAGTAATGTCGAAGGCCGGTCTGTGTCAGTGATTGACATGCAACAGCAGCAAGTGATCCAGACGCTGCCTTTGCCCATCGCGCCGGTGGGTATCGCTGTGAGTCGGTCTGGCGATCGTCTCTATGTGGCTGACTGGTATCACGACCGTATCCTGGTGCTGCATCCCGAGCGTGGTGAAGTCATGGCGGAGATCGCCGTGGGGCATGCCCCAGGCGGCTTACAGCTCAGCCGTGATGGTACGACGCTGTATGTGGCCAATCGTGATAGTCACGACCTGAGCGTGATTGATACCCGCACCCATAATGAGATTCATCGCGTAGCTGTCGGTCAGCATCCTTTTGGTTTAGGGCTTAGCGCTGATGGCCGCCAGCTGTATGTGGTGAATGTGTTCTCTAACTCGGTCAGCGTCATCGACACCCGACGCGATGTAGTCACCGCTCAGATTGCTGTGGGCGATCATCCTTATTGCGTGGTGGCTGATGATACGGGGCAGCGCTTGTTCGTTACCAATACCGGCGAAGACACCGTTTCCGTCATCGACCTCGCCAGTGGCCGCCAGACCCATAAGCTGAGCGTGCCGGGTACGCCAGAAGGTATCGCCTACGATGCCGAGCATCATCAGGTGCTGGTGGCGAGCTGGATGGAGAACGTGCTGGCCGTGATTGATAGCCGTACGCTGGCGCCTTTGCCCGCCATGCAGGTGGGGGCACAACCGCGCGCTTTTGGCATGTTTACCGGGAGCGCGCATTGAAATTACCGGCCTGGCTACTGAGTAGCGTGATGGTGCTTGGGGGCGTTGAAGTACAGGCCTGCGGCCCAACGCCGCAAAAAGTGGTCGCGTCTATCGAGGTGTCCTTGCCCGCGCAGGGGGTGTTAGACGTGTTGTCGCAGCCTGCGGCGATCATGCACTGGCATCCGCTGGTGGCGCAAGCCGAAGTCAGTCAGCCCCACGTTACTCAGATCCAAGACAGTCAGATCCAAGCCCCGTTGAACGCGCCGTCATCCCATGCGCCAGAGGAGCCCAGTGCCGTGACGCAGTCGCGACAGCTCACCCTGCGTAATGGCTGGGTATTGCAGGAGGTGTTGCGCACACCCATGCAGCCTATGGTGGCAGAAGACAGCCTGATGACAGGCGGGACGGTCCCTATCAGTCAATATCGCGGGGTACTCACGGTATTGCCACTGGACGGCGGCCGGCGTAGCCGACTGGTGTGGTCGGCACGATTTAATAATCAAGCCAATCTTTTGGATGCCCCGGCAGGCCGCGATAATGCGGCCGCCATCGCCGCTGTCACTGACTTTTATCAGCATGGATTGCATGGTTTAAAACAGTTTTTAGAAGCACGTTCAACTCAATTAATGACTCAAATAAAGGAAATTCAATGAAGTTGTCTACATCCATTCGTCTGCTGATGGCGCTGGCACCCCTGACGTTTATGGCCCCTCATGCGCAGGCTGCCAATGCGCCATCACAACAAAAGGTCATCCGTGAGGTGGTGGTCAAAGCCAGTGCGGCCAAGGCTTGGGCGGTCGTTAAGGATTTTGGTGGCATTCATCACTGGCACCCAGCGGTGGCAGAAACCCGGACTGAGCTTAAAGCCGATGAGTCTGGCATCCCTTTGCCGCACCGTTTGCTCACCCTCAAAGGGGGCGGCACTCTGCTCGAAAAGCAGACCATCAGCGCCGATGATGAGATGAAACTGGAATACCGCATCGTTGAGGGTGTCCTGCCCGTCAGTGGTTACCGCTCTATCATGCAGGTGAAAGCTGGGCCTGGCGCCAATGAGGCCACCATTACCTGGACCGGTCGTTTCTACAACAAGGCGAATGATGTACACGCCAAACCCGGTGAAGATAATGAGACCGCAGTGAAAGCCGTAGAAGGTGTCTATGACAGCGGTCTGCCTGCACTCAAGGCCTATATCGAAGCCTTACCTCAATAAGTTAAAGGAGTACGCAGATGAAACAATGGTTGCTTATGGTGGGCGCCCTGCTGGCGTTCAATGCACACGCACACGGCCCCAGTGGCCAAAAGGTCGAAAAGACCATCACGATCAAGGCGGCGCCTGAGCAAGTATGGAAGTCGTTACGTCAGTTTGATGCGATCAAGCTTTGGCATCCCAATATCGCCGAGCTCAAGCTCGAAGACCGCAAAGATGCTGAAACCGGCAATGTTTTGCAGCATCGCATCATCAAAATGAAAGATGGCGTCACCCTGCTAGAAAAACTGCGTGAGGCCAATGATGACGACATGAAGCTTGATTACAAACTGGTGGATGGGGCAGAAAGCAGCATCGCCGTCAGTAACTACCGTGCCGTGATGCAGGTGAAGCCTGGCCCGGGGGCAGGGGAGTCTACGGTGGTGTGGACCGCCCGTTTCTACAACAAGGCCAATACGATGGAGGCGCCGGTGGGGCAGGATAACCCGGCGGCCAACGCTGCCATCAACGCCTATTACAACGCGGGCGCTGAGGGCCTCAAGGCCATGCTCGAGAAAAAATAGCGTCGGGAACATCTCCTGGACAATTTTGGGAAGCCCGCCACTACCTGCAGGCGGGGCGGCGACTTAAGATGACATCGTCAATTTGAATTTACGAATTTTGATTGATTTGCATAAAGTATATCTCCATGTTCAGGCCAGTTGCTGCTGCAACTGGCCGATTTTTTTGAAAGCGCACCTATGCAACGACTTCTGCAACATACATTGCTGGCCAGCCTGACGCTCACTGCCAGCCTCACGGTTTTAGCGGATCCTCTGGCTTATGTCCCCAACGAAAAAGACGGCACAGTGTCTGTGATCGATACCGCCACAGACGAAGTCATCAGGCTGCTCCCGGCCAAAGGTAAGTTGGGTAACAAGATTCAGGCCGCGGCGATTCATCCCACCAACCACACACTTTACGTGGTGGTGCGCGACAAAAATGCGGTGGCCGTGGTTGACACGCAAGCCTCTAAAAAAACACGCTTGGTCAAAGTCGGCGATGAGCCAGAAGGCATCGACATCTCTCCCGATGGCAAGCTCTTGGCCGCTTGTTTGGAGGAAGAGAACGCTGTTTCGCTGGTGGACTTGAAACGAAATAAATTGCTGTACACCATCAAAACACAAGGTAAAAACCCCGAGCATTGCGTATTTTCTCCTGATCAGCAATGGTTGCTGGCCAGTAACGAAGAGAGCAACGATGTGGATGTGATCAACCTCAAAACCCGCAAGTCTGAGCACCTGATCGCAGCCACCAAACACCCCCGCGGCGTGGGCTTTAGCCCGGACGGAAAATGGGCCTATGTCGCCAATGAGGCGGCCAGTCTGCTCGAAATGGTCTCCACCGCCGATTGGACGGTACAGGGCAGTATCAAGGTAGGTTTGCGCTCTAATGGGGTGAAGGTCAATGCCGATGGTAGCCGTATTTATGTGAGTAATGGTGGGGACCACACGCTGAGCGTGATCGATCCCGCCAGCCGAGAAGTCATTGCGACCATCCCGGTGGGCCAGCGACCCTGGAACATGGCACTGACGCCTGATGGCAAAAAGCTATATGTGGCCAATGGCCGTAGTAATAGCGTCTCGGTGATTGATACCCAAACCAACACCCACCTTAAGGATATCGCCGTGGGCACCTTGCCTTGGGGCGTGGTCATTCATTAAGCCGTTCGTGTAGCCAGACTGTTACGCATGCTTCGCCTGAATCGCATCCTATCTGGCTACCTGTTGTGCCTCAGCCTCACGGGCTGGGCGGCTCCCGTGGTCGATCAATGGCCTATCATCGCCGAGGCCTTTTTTAAAGATCGCCCGGTGACAGTGCCCGCAACACACCTCTCTATCCAAGCGCCTGCCCAGGCCGAAGATGCCGCATTGGTGCCCATCAGCGTACATTTAGCTGCTGGACATGGCATACGCACTTGGTATCTGTTTATTGATGCCAATCCCATCATGCTCACACTGACTACGCACATGCCTGAGGCTGCCCAGGCATTGACACTTGCTACCCGTGTCCGGCTGGAGGCCAATAGCAAGGTGCGGGTCATTGGCGAACATGCCGATGGCCAGTTAAGTATGGCCGTGGTTGACATCAAAACCCCTGGTGGCGGCTGTGGTGGCGCGGTCAGTCAGGACGAAACCGCTCTGCGCGCCAATGCAGGCAAAATCAAATTGCAACAAGTCGAAGATAAACAGACCACCCTCCTGCAGATCAATCACCCCATGCGCACTGGCTTCGAGCGCACGGTGTATGGCTATTTTGCCAAGGCCTGGTATCTACAAAAAATCGAATGGCGACAGGCCGAGGCGCCGCTGATGTCGTTGCAGTTAGGCCCTGGCATCAGCGCCAACCCCTATTTTAGAATCGCGTATCCGCTAGATCTGTCGCACTCGACGCTGTTGGCCACTGACAATGAAAATCAGACCTTTCGCTACCCGTCGGCCCATGATTGATCACACCTGCCTTGGTTAAATATGGCAAACACGGCCCCCTCAGCCCCCGCAGCTACATGAAAAAAGCCCAGCCTAACAGCTGAGGTGACCCTATCAACACGCGCTTCCTGTCACGCGTTATCCGGCACGGTCGCGTGGTTTGCCAGCATAAGCAAGCGATGTAGTGCAGCGCATACATACAGTATGCGTCCCATGTACTTGTTTTCCTGAGCAAGGTTTGACCGGCGAAGAGAAATCATCCACATGGCTGCCTGGATTTCACCCTGGTACGCAAGGAAAAATTCCCTACTAAGCGCACAGCATTTTCTGTTCAATGTCGGCTGGCGGAGAATCCTATGAACAGACAAGAACAATTACTGGAAGACTGGCGTGCGCGTGCGCTGCAATTTGAATCGGAGTTAAACGGCGTGGTGTTGGGGTTGGCCCCGGCAATCCGCTTATTGTTGATCAGTATTTTTGCCCGTGGGCATGTGTTGCTAGAGGGCAATGTGGGGGTCGGTAAAACCACCTTGCTCAAGGCGGCTGCGCGCGGGATAGGCGGTGGCTATCAGCGCATTGAGGGCACGATAGACCTGATGCCGCAGGATCTGATTTATTACACCTATATCAATCAGGAGGGGCGGCCACAGGTGGATCC